>DAOTCE010000017.1 GCA_035452965.1 Candidatus Paceibacterota bacterium
TGTTCGCCAAATCCCCGGTTTCCTGGCGCTCTCCAGCTTGAAAAGGTGCGTCCTACCTTCCAGCAAGGCCTGGCACAATTTGGGGTGACGGTCGAGAACCTTCTGGTATGCTTGGGCCGTTATGCTGCGGTTGGCCCCGCCCGCGCGAAGCGGGCGGGATCTCCGTCGGCTTGTCGTTGTGAACCTGACCAGACCAGCGTTGACGTGGATCGTGGTAATTGGGGCGGTGAGCCTGCCGTTACTGAGTGCGGCAGCGGCCCCTGCCCGGCGGGAAGAGCCTCCGCCACCGCCGGTGCGTGCCCCGGCGGACGCGGGGGCCGAGTTCGTGATCAGCTTCTGGAGGACAGGGGAGGGATTGCCGGTCAATGACGTGCGGGACCTCGCCGAGACGCCGGACGGCTACTTGTGGCTGGGCACACACCACGGACTGGTGCGATTCGATGGCGCGCGCTTTGAGACATTCCTGCGCACCCCGACCGGTCAGCGTTACGGCACCCGCGTCGGGCCTTTGGAAATTGATGGCCAGGGCCGGCTTTGGCTCGCGCCGGATGAGGTCGGGCTCATTCGCCTGGATTCGAGTGGGTTCTCCGAACTGCTCACCAACGGCGCATTCCTGCGGAACCGGGCGGAAAGTCTTTGCAGCGACGGGACCAATACCATCCTGTGGGTGGATGATGAAGGCGGTCTGGGGCAGGTTTCCACCGAGCCGCCCAACAAAGCGTCGCACTTGGCCGGACCCGCTTCCGGGGCGTCGCGCTGGGTGCGGGACTATGCCGGGCAACTCTGGCTGGCAAGCCCCCTGAGTTTGCAGCTTTATCAGGCAGGACAGTGGCGCGACGCTGCCGTGCCGGGGAGCGCGTCTATGGTGGTGGCTCCGCGGCGGGCCGGGGGCTTGTGGGTCGCGCGCGAAGCAAAGCTCCGGTTTGTGAGAGCGGACGGTTCGAGGGGCGAGGTGACCGACTTCCCATGGCGCGGCCAGTCACGGGTGACCTGCATGCGCGAGGACCGCCGCGGGCGGCTTTGGATCGGAACGGTGTCGCAGGGTCTGTATTGTTACGCTGCGAGCGAGTTCAGTCATGTCATGCCCACGGCGAGCAGCATTGCCTGCCTGCTGGAGGACAGGCAGGACAATATCTGGGTCGGCACCCGCGGCGGAGGGTTGGCTCGCGTGCGGCAGCGGCAGTTCTTCGTCTGCGACCTGCGCAGCGGCATGCGCAATGAATTTGTGCGCAGCCTCGCCCAGGACCGGGCCGGGCGGATGTGGATTGTGACGACCGAAGGCGCGTTGGGCTGGTGGCATGAAGGCGCGTGGCATGAGCTCGAGCGGGCCGGACGGCCCCGGCTTGACGCCTTGGCTGTCTGCCCGGGCCGCGACGGCGGGGTTTGGATTTCAACCGCCCGTCGCGGCCTCTGGCGCTGGTCCGAGGGACGGGCTCCCGAGCGCGCGCTGGACGCCGGAGCGCTCCAGGAACCGGCGGTTGATTTGCTGGAGGACCGGCGCGGGCGCTTGTGGATGGTAACGGACAGTTCCGGCATTTACTGCCTCAACGGCGCCAACCTCACCGGCTACAGGGCGGAGCAGGGGCTGCCCGGCCGCTTCGTCCGGTGTGTGATCGAGGACGAGGCCGGCCAAATCTGGGCGGCAGACTGGAGAGGCGGCATCGCTCGTTTCCAGGGCCCGGATTGGGAGTTGGTGCGCCAGCCCAGCGGCCACCGGGATATGGTGCGCAGCCTTGTGGCCCTGGATGGCGCGCTCTGGATCGGCACCGATGCCGGCGGCCTGTTGCGTTTCAAAGAAGGCCACACCGCCCGCATCTCGGTGGACCAGGGATTGCCGGATAATTGCATCCAACAGCTCCTGCCCGATGGCCAGGGGTTCCTCTGGGGCTGCACCCCCTACCGGCTCTTCCGCATCCCCTTGGATCAGTTGAACACCGTTATGGATGGGCGCCAGGAGGCGGTGCTGGCAATGACTTACGGCCGCGGCGATGGATTGCCCGAGACGTCGTTTGGTGACTGGCATGACCCCCGTTGCTGGCGCACCGCCGAGGGAGAACTTTGGTTCGCTACCGCCAACGGCGCGATTCACTTCAATCCCAACGATTTGGGCGAGGGCAAGTCGCCCCAGGTGCTGCTGGAGCAAGTGCTGCTGGGCGGCAAACCTGTCAGAGGCGAAGCCCTGCAACGTCTGCGGCCCGGCCGCGGGCGCCTGGAGTTCCAGTTCACCGCGCCTTGCTTGACCGCGCCGGAACGCATTCGCTTTCGCTACCAGTTGACCGGGGTGGACGCGGACTGGGTGGAGGCGGGGACTGCGCGATCGGCCACCTACGGCAGTCTGCCGGCCGGCGATCATGTGTTTCGTGTCCAGGCCTCGACCCCGGAAGGCGGATGGAATTCACGGCCCGCCACGGTCGCCTTATCCGTTCATCCCTATTTCTGGCAGAGTCATTGGTTCTTCGCCGCGGTCGTCGCCGCCCTTGCCGGCGGTGGCGTCTGGCTCTGGCGGCGTGCTACCGTGCGCCGGTTGGCGCACCGGCTCGAACGGCTGCGGCAGCAGCATGCGGTGGATCAGGAGCGGGCGCGCATCGCGCAGGATCTTCATGACGAGCTGGGCGCCAACCTGACCAGCATCGGCCTGCTGGCTGATATGGGGGCACGCCATAAAGCCGATCCCGCGGTGCTCACGCGCGATCTCGACCACATCTCCCAAACCGCACGCGAGAGCGTTTCCGCCATGGACGCGATCGTCTGGGCGCTCAACCCGCGCAACGATTCGCTGGATAACTTCGCCAACTATGTTGCCCAATTCACGCGGGACTTCTTCCGGCCCACCCAGGTGCGGACGCGGTTGGATCTGCCGGCGAATCTCCCAGAGCAGCCGATGGCCACGGAAACCCGGCACCAGCTCTTTCTTTTGGTCAAGGAGTCGTTCAACAACATTGTGCGCCATGCGGCGGCCACCGAAGTGCGCCTGGAACTGGCCTGCGCGAACGGCCAACTGCGCCTGACCATCGCGGATAACGGCAAGGGGTTGCCTGAGCAAGCAGCCGGTGCGGGCCAGAACGGCCTGGTTAACCTCCGCGAACGCATTGGGCGGCTGGGCGGGGCGCTCCGGGTCGAGAGCCAGCCAGGCCGGGGCACCCAGCTTGACTTTACCCTGCCGCTGGCGACATTCAGGGCGAGCTAAGTATGGCATTGCGAATTGCGATTGTGGAGGACGACCCGCGCTGGCGCTCGAACCTGGAAGCGCTGCTTCGCGAAACCGAGGGCCTGGAGTGCGTCGGCAGTTATCCTTCCGGCGAAGCGGCCATTGCCGATCTCCCGCAGCGCCGCCCGCAGGTCGTGCTGATGGACATCAACCTGCCGAAGATGTCGGGCGTGGAGTGCACCCGCCAGCTCCGCGCGCTGCTGCCGGAGGTGCAGATTGTGATGCTCACAGTCTATGACGACAGCGACCGCATCTTTCAGGCGCTGCAAATGGGGGCCAACGGCTACCTGCTCAAGCGCGCGTCCGCCGACGAGATCCTGCAGGCGATCCAGGATGTGCACCGCGGCGGCGCGCCCATGTCGGCTTATATCGCGCGCAAGGTGGTGCAGTCCTTTCAGCAGCAGGGGACGACTACCCGCCCGGACGAGGTGCTCTCCAAACGCGAAGCCGAAGTGCTCGGCTACGTCTCGCGGGGTTACAGCGACAAGGAAGTGGCCGAGGCCCTCGGCCTGACTCCCGCCACCGTTCGCAGTTATCTCAAAACCATCTACGGCAAGCTCCACGTGCATTCCCGCACCCAGGCCATCGCCAAAGCCGCCAAGTAGCCCCATGCCCTAATTTGAGGGTATTGTAAGCTGGCGGCGATAGGACGTAGGCTTGGAGCCGACTGAAACGTACCATTGCCACAATGAGAACCTGCTTCACGCCAGCCCTGCTGGCCAGCTCGCTGCTGACTTTGTTCGCCCTCGGCTCGGCATCCGGCGCTACAACAATCATCAGCGATAACTACACCGTCACCACCACCACCACAGGCTGGGCGCTCGACACCGGCGTCAACTTCGGCATCAATCCGCCCACGACCCGGCTGACCGGCACGGCGGCGGCCAACCTCCGATACATAGACACCATCACGGATGGGCGAGGCCCCGACAAGTATGGCATCAGCAACAACCGCCTGCTGGTCAAGCCTGGCGGCGGTGTCGGCCGGTTCGCCTTGGCGGCGGATGACACGACTCCTTTCGACTTCGCGACGGCGCTTGGGACAGTGGATGCCACGCCGGCCAATCCCGTGGTATATGACATCAAGATCGCCATGCGAAACGACGCCGACGGAATCGAGCGCCTGTCCTTCGGGCTGGCAACGGAGGAGGGCGATGTCAACAAGCTGGATTTCGGGGTGCAATTGGTGCATGCGGATGCCGCGGACAGTTTCTACACGATCTACAAGCGGATTGACCGAGGATCGTTCAATGGCACCGCCACTGCCGACGGTACCGGCGACGTCAACGCGATAATGGCGACGACGGCCAACAACACCACGGGCCAGTTGAACAACATCATGATTAGGGTAACGGACGCCGGGTCCGAAAGCGGAATGAATTACAACTCACGCGTTCAGGTGTCGCTCAACAACGGCAGCACGTGGGTCTACGACACCGACACCGACAGCGCGCTGCCCAATGGCTGGCGGCTGGACGGGCCGGGGCGGGTGTTCGTCTGGGACCAGGCCCCTAACGACGGAAACGTGTTTTACGACAATTTCTCTGTGGTCCGTCAGGGCACCGCCACCACCGCGCTGGTGTCGCCGCCGGATAACGCTCTGGGTCTCGGCCCAGTAGTCACGCTGACCGCGGCGGCCTCCAACTCGGTGCCGGGCGACCTGACGGTGACCTTTTACGCGCGCGAGGCGCCCAAGCCGTACCCGGGTTCGGACTTTTGCATCGCCGTGCTGCCCGACACGCAGAACTACGCGCGCGAGGCGGCTGGCAACGGCGATGCCAAGAAAGAGATGTGGTTCGCCCAGACCGACTGGATCGTCAGCCATCGGGTTTCCCACAACATCGTTTACGTGGCAGGACTCGGCGACATCGTGCAAAATGGCGATAGGAAAGACGGCAATCCCAATACCACCGAATGGCGCAATGCCACCAACGCGATGTATCGGCTGGAGAATCCGACCACCACCGGCCTGGCGGACGGCATCCCCTACGGCATGGCGGTGGGCAATCATGACCAGGAGCCGATGGGCGACGAGGACGGCACGACCACCCATTTCAACCAGTATTTCGGCGTGTCGCACTTTGCCGGCCGCTCCTATTACGGCGGCCACTATGGCGACAACAACGACAGCCATTACGGCGTGTTCAGTGCCAGTGGCTTGGACTTCATTGTGCTCTTCTTTGAATATGGCCGCTATGGTTCGGGTGTCCTGGACTGGGCCAATGGTGTCCTGGCGAGCCACCCAAACCATCGGGCTATCGTTGTGACCCATCACGCGGGCAGCGACCGGACCCCCAGCAGCTTCAGCGCGCAGGGGTCCGCCCTTTACAATGGGCTGAAGGCCAAGACGAACTTCTTCATGATGCTGGGCGGCCATGTCGCCGCAAATGGGGGTGAAGGCTCGCGGTCGGATACGTATCTGGGAAGAACCGTCAGGACACTCATCTCGGATTACCAAGGCTGGATGAACGGCGGCAACGGGTATATGCGGCTGATGTATTTCTCGCCGAGCAACAGCACCGTCACGATCAAGACCTATTCCCCCTGGCTCAATCAATACAAGACCGACGCCAACAGCCAGATGTCGTTCGCTTACCAGATGCCTTTGCCCAGCGGCCCCGGTTCTGCCGGGACACCCTACATCGCGGTGGGCACCAACACCGGCGTCGCCCCCAACACCCTTAGTAGTTTCCCGTGGACGGGGGTGCAGGCTAAGAAGTCCTATGATTGGTACGTGAAGGTAGCGGACGCAACCGGAAATACCGTGACCAGCGCGGAGTGGCAATTCACCACCCTGGCCAAGTTCGCCCCCAACGCCCCGCCCGTCGCCGGCAATCCATTCCTGATGATCCCCGGCGACGCCCCGGCCGTGTTGACGCTCCCGGCCACGGATCCCAACGGCGATCCGCTGACTTTCCAAATCACCAGCGAGCCGCTGAACGGCTCGATCATGGATTTCAATCCCGGCACCGGCACCCTCACTTACCTGCCCGTGCGGGGGTATCGCGGACCGGACCGGATCAGCTTCGTGGCCAGCGACGGCATGGACGACAGCCCGATCGCATCGGTGAACTTGAGCCTCTCCGCGCCGCCCGACGCAAATGCCAACGGCCTGCCCGATGCCTGGGAAACTCTCTACGGGGTTGCCGACCCGGACGCGGACGAAGACGGAGACGGCTCGAGCAACCTGGCGGAGTACCGGGCCAACACCAACCCCACCAACGCCGCCTCCGCGCTGCGCATTCTGTCCGTAGAGAACATCTACACCGGCGATATTGATCTGGTGTGGACTTCGGTCGGCGGCACGCGCTACCGGGTGCAATACTCGGATGGTGATGCCGGCGGCGGGCTCACCGGCCCCTTCATAGATATCCTCCGCTTCCTCTACGATGAAATGGATCCGGCCCCTTACGGCGAAGCCTCCCTGCAAAGCTTCTCCGATGTTGCGCCGGCCAGCAAAGCGCGCTTCTATCGCATCCGGACCGTTCCGTAACCAGTGTTTCTCCGTCGAAGCATGCTCATGCTGCTCCTGGCGGCTGGCGGAGCACTTGCCCTAATCCATTCAACTGCCAACGCCTGGAACGGCCTGGGACACCGGGCGGTGGCCGAGTTGGTCTGGCGCCAGATGGACGAGGCGGAGCGGCGCGCGGCCTCGGACCTGTTGCGGCAGCATCCGCACTACGCCCGCATCCTCACGGCGGACGTGCCCGCCGGGGCGGACACGAATAAATGGGCCTTCCTCACCGCCGCCGTCTGGCCGGATCGCGTCCGCCCGGCGGGACCGGGGCACCCGCCCAAGCCGGAGTCCGTCACGAAGTACAACGTTTACCCGCACGGGGTCGAGATGCCGTTTGCGCGCAGGGCCGATTCAACCCGCGCCTTGCTGAAACAGTATCCCGCCGTCGAACCCACCGCCCGGATCGCCCTGGCCGATTGCATTGCCACCCTCAAGAACCGGAAGGCCAGCCCGCACGACCGCGCGGTGAGCCTGGCCTGGACACTCCATCTGCTCGCCGACCTGCACCAGCCGCTGCACTGCGCCAACCTGGTGACGAAGGAGAGGATCCGCGACCTCTCCGCCGGCGGCGGGTTCCTCGTGCGCAACGGCGCTGGCAATGTTGTGAGCCTGCATGCCTTCTGGGATCAACTGCCCGGCGTGGATCAATCCTATGGCAGGGTCATCGCTCTGGCGGACGAATTGGCCCGCGACCCGGACCTCCAGCCGGCAGCGCTCCCGGAGCGCCGACGGCACCGCACCCTCGCCTCCTGGGTGCGGGAAAGCCATCGGATCGCCGTGGACTTCGCCTACGCGGCGAACCGCGTCCAGTTCGCTCATGCCGACGCCGTGGAATCCGGCAAAACCCCGGCCGCCGCCATCCCGGCCATAGCGCCAGATTACCTGGAGGCGGCGCAAGGAATTGCGCGGCGCCGGCTGGCATTGGCGGCCCTGCGCCTGGCAGACGTGCTGCCGCGAAAATGGTGAAGCGCGGGCGCGCGCCCCCGCCTGACGCCCACTTGCCGACTCTGCCCTAATTTTAGGGTATTCTCAGCCGCAGAGATCGGACCTAGGCTAGGTCGCAACCAGTACCAAGCACATTGCCCCTATGAGAACCTTGCTTAAGCCAAATCTGCTGGTCGGCTTGCTCCTGGCTGTCCTCGCGGCCAACTATGCCTCCGGCGTGGAGACGATTATCTACGATAATTACAATGCAGTTCCGAACACCATCGGCTTTGCGCTCCAGAAAGGTATCAATTCCGGGATCACTAATACCAGCGGCACGCGGTTGACGGGAACCCTCATCACCGTGGATAACCGGAACCTGCGTTATATCAATACAGGTTTGAAACCCGACTCGGTTTACTCGATGAACAGCGGCGGCACCAGGGCACGTGTCGGGACCGACAATCATTTCGGACAGTTCACTCTCTCTACAGGAGGGTCGTCGCCTACTGCGTTCGACTTTGCTTCGGCCATTGGCAGCGGCGGCGCGACCCCCGGCAACCCGCTCGTTTACGACGTTGCGATCGGCATGGAGAACAATGATGGTGCAATGGCGAGAATGTCGTTCGGCATCTCAACTACCGCACCCGCCCCTGATCCCAATACTATTGGGAATGATACTTTCGATTTTGGCGTTCAGATTTATAGAGCCGCCACTGGTGATGCCAACAACACGGTTGGAAAACTGATTGATTTCGGCTCATCAGGCGTGACTGACATAAAAGCACCCATCGAGACCACCACTGTGGCCATGGGGAGCCTGATTTCTTTCTTGATCCGCGTGACCGATGCGGGGTCGGAAAGTGGCGCCAATTATCACTCGCGGGTGCAGGTTTCACGGAACGCGGGCAGCACTTGGATTTACGACACTGACACAGATGAAAACCTTCCCAACGGCTGGCGGTTCGATGGCGCAACCCGTTATCTTGTTTGGGATGTTGCCCAAGATGTCAATTCGGCAACTTTCGAAAACTTCTCGGTCAAGGTCTATACCTCAACCTGGAACGGAGGCGGAGGCGGCAATGACTGGTCCACCGCCGCCAATTGGTCGAGCGACTTGGTTCCCAGTACGACTGTCGGCGAGCAGTTGACCTTCGCCGGTTCGACGCGACTGACTCCCAACATGGAGGGCGACTACAGCATCCAGGGGCTGAAGTTCGCCAGCGGCGCCGGCTCGTTTACCATCGGCGCGACGGCAGGGAAGACGCTCACGTTACACGGGGATATCCTCCAGAACTCGGCCAACGCGCAGACGCTCAACACGCCCATGGCCATCGCTGCCACGCGCACTGTCAACACGGCGAGCGGCGACCTGACGATCGGCGGCGCGATCAGCGGCGCGGGCGGGATCACCAAGACCGGCAGTTCCACGCTCACTTTGGGCGGCGCCAACACCTACTCCGGCAGCACTACCGTCAGCGCCGGCACGGTGCGGGTGAACAACACGAGCGGCAGCGGGACCGGCAGCGGGGCCGTAGCAGTTCAGACCGGGGCCACCTTGGGCGGCAGCGGCGCCATCAGTGGTGCCGTTACGGTAAATTCCGGCGGCACGCTCGATCCCGGCGCGGCCGCCAATTCCATCGGCACGCTGACGCTGAATGCCGCGCCGAGCTTGAGTGGCACCGTCGTCATGCAGATCCACAAGTCTGATTCGGTCTGCACCGCCGACAAGGTCAGCCTGACATCGGGAGGGTTCAACTACGGCGGCACGTTGACGGTAACGGAGCTTGCCGGGAGCGATGCACTCAGTGGCGGGGAAGTGTTCGACCTGTTCGATGCCGCGGAATTCACCGGCAGCTTCGGCACCATCAACCTGCCGACGCTCCCGACTCAAACGCCTGCGCTGAACTGGTACACGGGCAACCTGGCCGTGAACGGCACCATCGCGGTCAATCGCGCGCCGACGGCGGACGACTACGATCTCACCCGCGCCAAAGGGGTTTCGATGAAGATTAACAAAGCCAGTTTGAGCGCCGATTTGATAGATAAGGCGAGCGACGCGGACGACGGCGACACGCTCAGCTATGATGGGTTGGTGAGCCTGACCAGCAACCAGGGGGTGGCGGTGACGGAGACCACCGCTTACTACCTCTACTACCCAATCAACGACAATGCCGACTGGCTCGATTACAAGGTGAAGGACAACCGCGGGGGCCTGGTCACGAAGAAGCTCAACATCACCGTCGAGCCTTTTTATGGTTCCGTGCACATTCAACATTACGGTGGGGGGCAGGTAACGCTGTCATTCTGGGGCATTCCCGGTTATAGCTATTTCGTCCAACGCTCGTGTGGGGACACCTCTCACTTTGAAGACCTGGCGGTGAACAATCCGGTCATCTGTTCGGAGTCTGGCCTGGTCACCTACACCGACACGCCGGGATCGGAGTGCAACCCGGCCTTCTATCGGCTGCGAACCCCTTGACCGACACCTTGACGGAGACATGCGGATCCCAGTCTGTTGCGACGGTGCCAATGGAGCGCGGACATTCTTGTCCGCTCCGGGGTCAACCGGCGGCCAGGCGGACAGGAATGTCCGCGCTCCTGCCAGAAACTGAGATGCATCGCCGTGAGCAGGCCGGGGTCATGCAGCCGCGAATGAAATCCATTGGCGCGGTCTTGCTGGCAGCGCTCCTGGCGGGCTCCGCCTTCGCCGGTCAGCGGCCCAACATTGTCTTCTTCATCGCCGACGATCTCGGCTACGGCGACTTGAGCTGCTACGGCCAGCAGCGGTTCCAGACGCCCAACATTGACCGCCTCGCCCGCGAGGGCATGAAGTTCACCGCGCATTACTCCGGCCACAACGTCTGCGCGCCCTCCCGCTGCGTGCTCATGACCGGCAAACACCCGGGCCACGCTTACATCCGCGACAACCGCGGCGGCCTCGGCCCGGAAGGCGAAGGCCAGGAGCCCGTCCCGGCGGGCGAGCTCAAGCTCCCGCTCACGCTCAAGAGCCTGGGCTATACCCTGGGCGGCTTCGGCAAGTGGGGCCTGGGAGCGGTCGGCACCACCGGCGAGCCGGCCCGGCAGGGCTTCGACGTGTTCTTCGGCTACAACTGCCAGGCCGTCGCCCACAACTACTACCCGACGCACCTTTGGTCCAACGACACGCGGGTCGCCCTGGGCAATCCCGCCTTCAGCGCCCGCCAGAAGCTGCCCGCGGGGGCGGACCCCAACGCGCCCGAGAGCTACGCGAAGTTCTCCGGCACCCAGTACGCGCCCGACCTCATCGGCGCCCAGGCCCTCAAGTTTGTTCGTGACAACCGAGACCGCCCGTTCTTCCTCTACTTCCCCACGACCGTCCCCCATCTCGCCTTGCAGGTGCCCGAGGACTCGCTCCGCCCATTCGCGGGCAAGTTCCCCGAGACCCCTTACCCCGGGGACCGCGGCTACCTGCCGCACCGCGCGCCGCGGGCGGCCTACGCGGCCATGATTGCGCGCATGGACCGGGAGGTCGGCCGCATCCTCGACCTCGTCAAGGACCTTGGCCTGGAGGAGAACACCATCTGTGTCTTCACCAGCGACAACGGCCCGCTCTACGACCAACTGGGAGGCACCGACGCCGAGTTCTTCAACAGCCACGCGGGCTTGCGGGGCCGCAAAGGTTCTTACTACGAAGGCGGCTTTCGCGTGCCGTGCCTGGTGCGCTGGAAAGGGAGAATCACGCCCGGCTCTGTGAGCGCCCGCGTGACCGGCTTCGAGGACTGGCTGCCAACGCTGCTCGAACTGATCGGCGAAAAGTCCAGCACGCCCGGCGGCATTGACGGCATCAGCTTCGCGCCGACCTTGCTGGGAAAGAGGCAGGAGGCGCGTCCGTTCCTGTATCGCGAAGCCCCCGGCTACGGCGGCCAGCAATGCGCGCGCATTGGTGACTGGAAAGCCATCCGCACCAACCTGAACCCCCGGCCCCGCGCGCGCGACACGCAGCCCGCCCCGCTGGAACTCTACGACCTTGCCCGGGACCCCGGCGAAACCAACAACGTGGCGCGGCAACACCCGGAAGTCGTTAAACGGCTCAGCGCCCTCATGCGACAGCAGCACGTCAAGTCCGCCCTGTTCCCCATCCGGGCGCTGGACGGCGTCGCCGAGTGATTACGCCCGCGGGTCGCCCCCGTGATACCCTAATTTGAGGGTATTCCCAAGCAGCGGGCTTTGTGGCTAAACTTCGCAAGATAATGTGACAGGGCGACCGAATGCGCCCATAATACAACGCGTAGTACAACTATGAAGAACCTGATACAAGCTATTGCCGTCCTCCTCCTGGCCTGCGCGACCGCCCAGGCCGAGGACATCCTCCTCATCTCCGATAATTACGACGTGACGGATTCCGCCACCGGTTTTGGAGCGAACAGCGGTGTCAACAAGCAGATCGCGACTCGGATGACAGGCAGCGCGGCAACCGGCCTCAGCTACATCCAGACCGCGACCGACAAAAGTGCCGCGGCCTTCAGCATCACAGGGGGCAAGATTGCGGTTAAGCGGAGCCCCAACTCGGGCCGGTTCACTCTTTCCGCGGATGGAACAACGGCTTTCAACCTGGCTTCGGTGCTCGGGACGGCATCGGCCACGCCAGCCGCTCCAGTGATCTATGAAATCACCATGAGCATGGCCAACACCTACCAGAATACCACGCGCTTCTCCTTCGCGCTCGCCACGGTGGAAAGCAACGCCAACGTCTGGGATTTCGGCATTCAGCTCTATCGCGCTGACGGCGCGGATGATTTTTACCAAATCGGGAAGCGTATTGACTCGGGATCACGTGTGGGTGCCCAAACTCCTGATGCTGCGGGTGACATTAATGAGTCCATCATCGCGACTGAGGCCGGAACTTACGGCAGCGAACTGAACTTCCTCATGCGAGTTACAGACGCAGGTGCCGAAAGTGGAGCCAACTATCACTCACAACTCCAACTTTCGCTTGATGGGGGCAACAGTTGGTTTTATGACACCGCCAAGGATGAGGATTTGCCCAACGGCTGGCGATTGGATGGCGCGGGCAGGTATTTGAGTTGGGATCAGGCTGGCGCCGGAAGCGGTATCACCGCTCCAACGGTCACCTACGACAACTTCTCGGTGACGATTGTTCCGGAACCTTCTTCACTGGCGCTGGGGCTTCTGGCGGGTGCCGTCGGTCTGATCTGGCGTCGCCGGTAACGACTGGGATAGCAGCCGTTCTCTTTCACGCACCGTCTTCGGGCGGTGCTTTTTTTTTGGTTCTTCACGGAATTCCAGGAAGTGCCAACGGTGGTCTTCTCCCGCATAACCCGGATCGTCGAGGCACAGGAAACATGAGGCCATCATGGCTCCCCAACCTGTACCAGATGAGCATATGAACCCCTGACCCGCGCACTGTCCAGTTTTTGGACAGTGATGCTGCCTGCCTGCCTTCTCCAGTTCCCGTTGACCCCGGCACCTTTGGCTTGGGGATACGGTGACACCATGGCGGTGCTACGGTGTGGTTCCCATGGGGGCCGACCCCCATGGGAACCACACCGTAGCCTGACCGCATTGACAAGCCATCGTCCAGCCAACGCCAGCGTTCGGCCACCGCAACGGCACGGTCGCCCGTCCGGCGGGGGTTTTGGAGGCAGGAAGGGGAGTGGGCGACGCCGAATCGCTACGGGTGCGGCCCGGAAAGCCGCGAAACAAGGCCTCAGCCATGGGTGTGGCCGCCTCGCCCAGGCGGCCAAACGGTGGCGCTCCCGGCGAAAGGGCCCTGCCAGGCTGAGGGATCAGGCCGCGGAGGTCTTTCTTCTTGCTGGCAGTGGGCCAAAGATCGGGGCCGTATCCGGCGTCGGCAGACCAAACTACGCCTGCCTACCCTAATTTTCGGGTATTCCCAAGGGATGCCCTTTAGGCTTAACCTCGCGACCAGCTTAACGTGCCTAAATTCATCTCTTCTCTACTCCTCGTTCTGAGTGTGCTCGTTGGATCCGCCACCGCCGCCCAGCCTCCCAACATCCTTTTCATCTTCGTTGACGATAGCGGCTGGGGCGACTTCTCATGCTACGGCAGCCCGGTGACCACCAAGCAGGGCCAACCGATCACCCCCAACCTGGACCGCCTGGCCTCGCAGGGCATCCGGTTCACCCAGGGCTACGTGGCCTATCCCATCTGCTCCCCTTCGCGCACCGCCGTGCTGACCGGCATCGAACCCGCCCGATACGCCATCTACAGCTTCCTGAATAGCAAGACGGAAAACGCCGCCCGGAACATGGCCGACTGGGTACAGCCGGACACCGTCACCGCGCCCCGCCTGTTCAAGCAGGCCGGCTACGTGACCGGCCAGTTCGGCAAGTGGCACATGGGCAACGGGCGCGATGTCAACAACGCCCCGCCGCCCAGCGCCTACGGGTTCGATGAATCCCTCGTGGCCTTCGAGGGCAACGGCAACCGCCTGCTCTACTGGAACAACGATGGCAGCAAGTACGGCCTTTCCGCGCAAAACGAGGACGCCACGGTGGGCAGCTTCCAGTATCTCTATTGGTATGAAGCCGCAGCCAAACACACCGACGCCGCCCTGGCTTTCATCACCAATGCCGTCAACGCGGGCAAGCCCTTTTACATGCACGTGCCCTACAACGACACCCATTCGCCCTACAACGTGCCCCCCGGGCAGGAGGATGACTTCGACCACATCACCTCCAACACCGAAGGCAAGACGTTCCTGGGCGAGCTGCACAACCTGGACAAGCAAATCGGCCGGCTGATGAGCGCGGTGGATGGCCTGGGCATCAGCAACAACACGCTCATGGTTGTGGTCGGCGACAACGGCGCCCCGAACGACGGCCTGGAGGACCTTCTCAACCGCAACGGCGGCTTGCGCGGCGGCAAAGGCAACCTCTACGAAGGGGGCATCCGCGTAGCGTTCCTCATCCGCTGGCCGGGCACGGTGCCCGCGGGCGTCGTCAACTCCACCACCGCGGTCTCCACCCTCGACCTGCTGCCGACTTACTGCGCCTTCGCCGGCATCACCCTGCCCAACGCGCCCTTCGCCGGGGAGGACATGAGCGACGTGTTCCGCGGCTCCACCCGTTCCCGGGTTCGCCCGCTGCTCTATGAGTACGGCACTGTCTCGGCGATCTCGACCGCGGCCCCCAAGCTTGCCATTCGCAGCGGCCAATACAAATTCATGCGCGATCCGGATGGCTCGCAGCGCGAGCTTTATCTCCTCCCGCAGGACCACGAGGAAGCCTCCAACGTGGTGAATCAGCCGGCCTATGCCCAGGTCGTCACAAATTTGGAAGCCCAACTGATGGCCTGGTACGACCAGATCGTCCTGGGCAATTTGGGCGAAGCCTATCCCTGTGCCACGACGAATTTCACTGGCCCGGTGCTCGCCGACACCTATGACGTCCCCGGCGGCAACTCGCCTGGCACGGGTTTCGGAACAGGCGTCGGCGTCAATTACCAGCTTGCCGGCCGGTTGACCGGCGCAGCGGCCGGGAGCCTGATGGGATACCGGCTGGGCGGAACGGGCGGGACATCACCGCGGCAGGACTCCGACTTCAGCATCGCGGGCAACCGCCTGGCGATCGCGGCCCGCAACGGCAATGGGCGGTTTGAGTTCAGTGCGGACGGCGCCAGCGCCTTCAACTTCGGCGGCTTCCTGGCCGGCCGCACGTATGAGCTGTCGGTGCAGATGGACATTAGCGTGGTGGGCTCGATCGCGCAGCGGATGTCCCTCAGCCTTGCGGATGCAAGCAACCTGCCGGTCGGCGACGTGGACCTGGGCCTCCAAATCGGCACCGACGGCCTGGGAGGTCTGGGTGTGTTCAAGCGCGTGGATGGCGCCTCCAGAAGCGGCGGCACCGACATCAACACGGATCTCGTCACCGGCCTGCCCATCGGCGTGCCCATCACAATCCAGGTGCGCGTGGTGGATTTCAACGGCAACCTCACCGATTACAACTCGTCCTACGAAATCCTCGTGAACGGCGCGACGGTCAACACCGGCAACTTCCGGTTCAGCGGCTCGACCACCGACCGGTACCTGATCTTCGACGTCGCCGCCCATGATGGGCCGGTGTACTATGACAACCTGCAAGTCACCGTCACGGAAGGCAGCAGTGGCAGCCTGACCTGCCGCAAGCCCGTGTTGAGCTTGTCCGAGCTTGTGCTTCAGCCCCCTGGGGCCAGCAAAGCCCGGTTGTATTGGACTGCGCAGCCGGGGCTCGCGGTGTACCCCGAATACTCCGCCGACCTGGCCGCGTGGTTGCCCGTGACCAATGGCGCGGGCGGCCCTTTGAGAGTCGCCACGCCCCACGGATCCATGCAGTGGCTGGAAGTGACCGCCCCTGCGGCCAGTGACCACACCTCGTTCTTCCGGCTGCGGAAGGAATGAGGCTGCGGCGGACTCGCGCAAGTCCTGGACTGCGGCGGGAAGCGAAGCGCCACGCCGCTTTGCGGAGAAGGCCCCCACGCGGAAAGCGGTGTCGCCGCTGCGCTCTGCCACCGCACTCCATATTGATGGCCGTTTGGGCGCGAAGTGACGGCATTAGCGTCCTGGACTGCGGCGGGAAGCGAAGCGCCACGCCGCTTTGCGGAGAAGGCCCCCACGCGGAAAGCGGTGTCGCCGCTGCGCTCTGCCACCGCAGTCCAAATTATGGCCGTTTGGGGGCCGAGTTGCGGCATTGCACGTGGCATGGAGCGGAAGCCGGAAACCCGCGCGACGAGGAGCTGTCGCACTACCCTAATTTTCGGGTATTCTCAAAGGCCCCCCTCCGGTCGTAACCTTGCCGCAGACTGAAACAATGCAGTGCCGTCTGAGCCGTTATTACTTTGCCGTGCAATCTGCAAACTCGAAACCTCAACCATCCAGAATGTAATATGAAAAATCGAATCCTGTTCTCCCTGGCCGCGTTGCTGCTGGCAATGTTTGTCGGTGGCACAGCCTTTGGTCAAACCAACATCATCATCAGCGACACTTACGACGTCAGCTCCTCCACCACGGGCTTCGCGCTGAATAACGGCGTGAACTTTGGCATTGACCCGCCCACGACCCGCATGACTGGGCCGGCGGCCGCCGACCTCCGATACATCCAGACAGCTACCGACAAACCCGCGTCCCAGTACAATATCCCCAGCACCAAGTTGATCCGCATTCTTGCGGACACCGGCTCGGGCAAGATTGGGCGTTTCACCCTCTCGGCCAACGGCACGACCCCATTCAATTTTGCCTCCGCCCTGGGCTTGGCTGGTGCCTCGCCCACCAATCGCGCGGAGTATGACATCAAGATCTCCATGCAAAACAACTCAACGGGCACCGCGAAACTCTCTTTCGGACTTGGCACCGTGGAAGGCAACGTTGACTCCTTCGATTTCGGCATACAGATCAACCGTGTCAGCGGCGAGAACTATTACAGCCTCTCAAAGCTGATTGACAACGCCTCGTCGGGCGTCGGCGACATTAAGGTGGCGGTGACCGACCTTGCCGCCGGAACCTGGAAGACGCTGGTGCCCTTCCTGATTCGGGTCAATGATGCCGGGGCGGAGGCCGGCACCAACTACCACTCGCGGGTGCGGGTTTCCATCGACAACGGCACGAACTGGATTTACGACACTGCTACCGACGCTGCTCTCACGAACGGTTGGCGGCTGGACGGGCCGGGCCGGGTCATCATTTGGGACCAGGCCGGGAACACCGGTGGCCCCACCTACTACGACAACTTCTCACTAGTCTCGAACTATGCGCCGCCGGCGCCGCCCGAGCGGGTTTGGACCGGCGCGGGCACGGATGACAACTGGTCCACCGGCGGCAACTGGGGCGGCACCGCCCCCGTCAGCGGCGAGCCGTTGCTGTTCGGCCTCTCCGCCCGGCAGGCGAACTTCAACGACCTCACGCTCACCACGCCCAGTCTGACGTTCTCGAACGGCGGCTTTTCGTTAAGCGGCAACCAGCTCGAGGTCGAGTCCGACATCAACAACCTGGTCGGGAACAACACGATCGGGTTGGCTCTGGCGTGGCCGCTCCCCTTTGCGAAGACCTGGCAGCTTGCGAACGGAACCGAGCTCAACCTGAGCGGCTTCTCCACCTTAAACATCGGCGGGGATCACACCTTTTACGGCGGCGGCACACTGCGGATCACCGGGCAATTGGACATTGGCCCCGCCACCCCGGCCATTAACCTCACGGAAGGCAAGTTCGTGGTGGATGGCGGGACATTTAGCAGTGACGGCGGCTTTCGCATTGGTTCGGGAAACATCGCCACTGCCCCGGTCGAGGTGGTGGTTACCAATGGGGCAAGCCTGGTGCTCAGGCTGTCTGCGGGGAACCTGCGCGTCGGCGACGGGGCCACGGCTGCGCCCAGCCGCCTGATCGTGAACAACGGAACCGTGGACATGGCTGCCGGGAGGATGGGCATCCCCTACGCCGCTGGTTGCACAGCCGAGGTCTTGCAGACAGGCGGATTGGTTACCGACTGCTATATTGTCTTCAACGACGAAGGCGCGGGGGTGGGCACTTATGTAGTGGACGGCGGAACTCTCGAGCCGTGGCAAATCCGCAAGGACAACTCGGGGGGAACGACCACCATGCGGTTCAACAACGCGATTCTGCGTCCGGCCGCCGGCGCGAACGCCAACTTCATGAGCGGATTGAACGTGGCTGAAATCCAGTCCGGCGGGCTGACGATTGATGCGCTATACGATCCGGTGGCCATATCTCAGAAGCTGGTGGGGGCAGGCGGCTTGTCCAAGAGCGGCTCGGGCGCGGTGACGCTGTCCGGCGCGAATACCTACGCCGGCGACACCCTGGTTCTCCCTGGTGGCGGCAAGCTGGTGCTCCCCAACGTGCAAAGCAACACCGCCAGCATCCAGGTGGCCGACGGGACCGAGCTGGGCGTGCTGCAGGCCGCCCAGAATGCGTCCCTTGCCGCGGCAAGCCTGGCCCTGGGCTCCGGGATCTTGAGCTTCGATCTGGGCGCGTTGGGCAATCCCACGGCTCCATTGGCCAAGGTGACCACGCTGAGCGCCAGTGGCGGCGCGGGCAGTGTGCAGGTCAATGTCAGTGGCGGCGTCGGCGTGACGCCTGGCCAGTTCACCCTGGTGGACTACAGCGGCGCGATCAGCGGCGGCTTCAGCTCCTTCACCCTGGGAACCTTGCCGCCCGGTGTCACCGCCACACTGGTGGACAACGTGGCGAATTCCTCTATAGACCTGAACATTACGCTGGCACCCGGGCTCGTTTGGAAGGGCCTGAACGGCAGCAGTTGGGACTATGGCACGGTGAACTGGTTGGATTACGGGACGGCCGCTAATGGCCTTTACGCCGATAACCTGCCCACCTGGTTCCTCGATGGCGCGGCCACCGGGATCGTAAACCTCGCCGGGGCATTCACGCCCGGCTTGCTGACGGTCAACAACGACTCTCTGGCTTACGTGTGGACGGGCGGGGCCATTAGCACACCGGTGCTGAGGAAATACGGAGATAACGCGCTCGTCCGTGTCAATGGCGAGAGCGATGCGATTCCCACCCTGGAGCTGAACGCGGGGTCCTATGTCGTCTCCAATGCCACCGCCGCGGACTTCAAGTCCGTGCTGCGCGACGAAAGCGGCGCGACCGGCACCTTTGTCAAGCGTGGCGTCGGCACCCTCACGGTCCTTTCCAACAGCCCCACCTATCATGGCGCGACCATGATTCAGGAAGGCATCCTCAAGCTCGGTGATACCCGGTCCCTGGGCGCCGCCACGGCGCTCATCGTGATCACCAACGGCGGCACGCTGGATGTGGTTGATCACCAGCCCAAGCAGCCGGTCATCGTCTCGGGTGACGGCACCGGCGGGGTGGGCGCCATTATTGATTCCACAACCGACGGCGGTGTCGAGGAGAACTTCCTGGATGTGGCCCTGGCGGGCGACACCACCTTCGGCTGCCCTAACGCCGGGCGGTGGGACATCCGCGTCAACGGCGGCCTGAATGGGACCGGGCCTGGACCCGGCCTGAAGGGAAACGGTTACAAGCTGAGCAAAGTCGGCTCCGGCAGCGTGAGCATTGCTTGCCAGCGCAGCACGACGGGCTATTGGGATCTCAATCTGGGCGACGTGCTGATCAAGGAGGGCGGGCTGACCTTTGCCGAATCCCTCACGCCGGGCAACTCCGCCGCCGCGCTGGCGATTTATCCGGGCGCCAACCTCAATCTCTTTGACCTGAACATCACCAACCCGCTGATGCGGAATATCACCATGACCAACGCCTTGATCCAATGCGGCGGCGAGCGTAACCACACCAACGTCATCCAGGGGAACATCCTCATGAGCGGCAACTGCCGCTTCCAGGCCGATGACGCCCACTTGATCATCAACGGCAGTATCAGCGGGGCCGCGTCCGTTGCCTTCAACGAGGACGGGCCAACCGATACCGGCACGTTGCTCTTGAACGGGGTCAACACCTACACGGGCGAGACCACCATTACCAACGGCACCCTCGGCGGCACAGGCGTCCTGGCCGGCAACCTCGTCATGCTCGGCGGCACCAACGCTCCGGGTTACGGCGGTGTCGGCACCCTGACGGTCAACGGCAACGTCACGCTCGCCGGGGTGACTCGCATGGAACTCAACCGCGGCCTCTCGCCCAACAGCGACCGGCTGGTGGTCGGCGGCGCGCTGACCTTCGGCGGCGCCCTGCGGGTCGTCCTGGGCGCCGGCGCCCCGGCGCCGGAGGCGGGCGACGTTTACCAGTTGTTCAGCAAGGGCAGCGCGGCCCCGTTCACCGCGGTCAGCCTGCCTGACCTCTCGGGCCTGCCGGGCGGCCTGACGTGGGATACCACCCAGCTCCAGATTGACGGCAGCATTTCGGTGGCGGGAGGCGCGCCTCCGCCGCCCATCGGGACGGTGCAGATCAACGGCGGCAACTTCACGCTCAGCGGCACCGGTGGCGTCGAGGGCGCCGGCTACATCGTCATCTCGTCGCCGGATGTGACGGTTCCCCTGGCGAACTGGACGCCGGTCGCCAGCGGCGTGTATGGCGCGGGCGGTTCGTTCAGCTTCACGACCAACGTGGTGACTGGCGGGCCAACGCTGTTCTTCACGCTCAAGAAACCATAGAGCGGAACGGAGCGGGGGCGCCGGTGTGGAGTCGCCGGCGTCCCCCCGCTCGCTTAGAAACCATGAGTCATTCCTCGACAAGACACCGGTTCCAGAGAAAGGGACGGCGCGCGGCCTTCACCCTGATCGAATTGCTGGTGGTCATCGCCATCATCGCCATCCTGGCCGCGCTGTTGCTGCCCGCCCTGGCGCGCGCGAAGGCCAAGGCCCAGACCGCCAATTGCATCAGCAACCAGCGGCAGGTTGCCTTGTCCTTCACCATGTGGGGTGACGACAACAACGACGGCAAGTATCCCTGGAGCGCCGGGCCGGGGAAGATCGGGCCCGACCCCCTCCGGACCAATTGGTTTGCCTTGCAGCCGTATTTGAAGAATCCCAGGGTGCTGACCTGTCCGGCTGACAGGCAGCGCAGCCCCCTGACGGATTGGAACCCACTCAGCGTCGTCTGGGACTTCCGCACCAACCTCAGTTACATGTTTTGCATTGATGCGTTGCCCACGCGTCCGCAGGCCATTCTGCTGGGCGACAACTATCTTTCCAGCGATCACCCGGCCAACAAGACTCTCGCGCTGCCCGACAATCCTGCCAGCGGTTCGCGCCATTCTTTCAGCCGCGCCGTGCTCATCCGCCGCGGATGGTTGGATAAGACCCGGCACCAGGGGCAGGGGATCCTCAGCTTCTGCGATGGGAGCGTCAGCTCGTTGAAGACCCCCAAGCTGCAGATCCAGTTGCGAGTCATGTTTGATGCGTATCTGCCCGGTGCGACGGACAACTTGAAATTCATGCTGCCTCAGTACACGAAGGTGCAGTATTAACGCCCTGCCCGCACGGGTCTGAAGCGCCCTGGTTCGTCACAATCGCATGCCAGCAAGCCACCCACACCCGGGCGGATGCCTGTGAACCCAATCTTCAGGCTCTCGGCCCTGTTCTGCTGGGTGGCCTGCCTGGGCCTCGCAGATGCCGCATGCGCTGCCATTGCGCAGGCTCCGCGGCCCAATTTCATCTTCGTGCTCATTGATGACATGGGCTATGCGGATCTGTCCTGCTACGGCCAAACACAAGTCGAGACGCCGCACCTCGATCGCCTGGCCCGGGAAGGCATCCGGTTCACCCAGTTTTACGTCAACGCGCCCATTTGCTCTCCCTCCCGCACGGCCTTTACGACGGGCCAGTATCCCGCGCGCTGGCGAATCACCTCCTTCCTCGCCTCCCGGGCGGAAAACGACCGCCGCGGCATGGCCCAGTGGCTCGACCCGAAAGCTCCCACCCTGGCTCGCACGCTCCAGCAAGCCGGCTATGCCACCGGGCACTTCGGCAAGTGGCACATGGGCGGCCAGCGGGATGTCGGCGAGGCTCCCCTTATCACCGAATATGGCTTCGACCAGTCGCTAACTCAGTTTGAGGGCCTGGGCGAGCGCATCCTGCCGTTGGGCGATGCCTTCGACGGCCAGCCGCCGCGCCGCCACGCCCTGGGCAGTGACCAGCTCGGGCGGGGTCCCATTCAGTGGATGGACCGGTCGCAGATCACCGGCGCATTTGTCGCCCGGGCGCTGGAGTTCATCCGGCAGGCTGAGCAGGCTGGCAAACCCTTCTACGTCAATGTGTGGCCCGACGATGTCCATTCGCCGTTTTATCCCCCCAAGGCGCTTCGGGGAGATGGCAGCAAGCGGGAGCTGTATCTCGGGGTGGTCAAAGCGATGGACCGGCAGTTGGCGCCGTTGTTCGATTACGTCCGCCAGCAACCGGCGCTGCGCACCAATACCGTGGTCCTGGTGGCCAGCGACAACGGCCCGGAGCCCGGCGCCGGCTCGGCAGGGTCGTTCCGCGGGCACAAAGGAACTTTGTATGAAGGCGGCATCCGGGAACCTTTCATCGTGTGGTCCCCGGGGCTGGTGGAGGAATCCGCTCGCGGAACGGTTAATGCGGCCACCGTGGTATCCGCCGTGGATGTGTTCCCTTCGGTGGCGCGCCTCGCGGGGCTTGCGCTGCCGGCGGGGATCGCGTTCGATGGCGAGGACCTGAGCCGCGTCCTGCTTGGCAAGTCCTCCGGCCCGCGGTCCAAACCCTTGTTCTGGAACCGCCCGCCGGATCGGCGCGGAGGCAATGGCGCGATTTTGCCCGACCTGGCCGCGCGCCAGGGAAACTGGAAGCTGCTCCTCGCACGGGATGGCACTGACCCGCAGCTCTACGATCTGGCGGAGGACCCGGGAGAAACCCGCAACCTGGCTGCGGCGCGTCCCGCAGTCGTCCGGAACCTGAGCCGGCCGCTGCTGGCCTGGTGGCGTTCGCTTCCCGGCGCGCGTGTCGCGCCCGCTCAGGCGCGAGCCCAAGGGCGGGTGTTTGCCAATCCGATTGCCGAGGGCGCAGATCCCTGGATGATCCAGCATGGCACCAACTACGTCACCTGCTTGTCCGAGGCCAACCGCGGCATTGCGCTCTACTGCTCCGACCGCCTGACCGCGCTGGGCGCGAAGCATGTCATCTGGCAGGCTCCCGACGAGGGACCGTGCTCGCGCGAGGTGTGGGCGCCCGAGATCCATTTCCTGGATGCCCGCTGGCACGTTTACTTCGCCGCGTCCGACGGCCAAAACCGCAATCATCGCATGTGGGCCTTGCGGTCCGAAAGTCCTGACCTGTTCGGAAAATACACTCTCCACGGACCGCTTTACACCGGGGACCATCCCGAGACCGGAGCGGACAATCGTTGGGCGATTGACGGCACCATCCTCGAGCAGGACGGCAAGCGCTGCTTTCTCTGGTCCGGCTGGGAGGATGCCCGGGACCAGCAATGGCTATACATCGCTCCGATGAGTGATCCGCTGGCCGTCGCCGGCAAACGTGTGCGGCTCTGCGCCAATGATGACTACCTGTGGGAACGGGTGGGTGAAACCGCCGCCGGCCGCGGCCTGCACGAGGCGCCGCAGGTGTTGCAGCGCAACGGCCGGACGTTCGTCATTTATTCGTGCAGCGCCTCCTGGCAGCCCAGTTACAAGCTCGGGTTGCTCGCCTTGCGCCCGGGCGGCAATCCGCTTGCGCCATCCGATTGGACCAAGCATCCCCAACCGGTCTTCCAGCCCAACGACACCACCTTCGGTGTGGGCCACCTCAGTTTCGTGAAGTCACCGGACGGCACCGAAGACTGGATGCTCTACCACGCCAAGATGGACCGGCGCGACGGCTGGCGGCGGGCCATCCACGCCCAGCCGTTCCGCTGGACAACCGGGGGACTGCCGGACTTCGGCTCGCCTCTGCCGACTTCAAGCCAGCTTCCGCTGCCAGCCGGCGAAAGGACTGTGGCGGCAACCGCGCCCTGGCGCTCGGCTCTGGGCTGCGAAGCCGACCTGGCCTGCTTCAACTACTTTGGCCACCACCAGTTCTGTCAGCTCAAGGAGGGACAGTTGCATCTGGGCATCGTTCCAGCCGAGCCGGTGAATGATTTCCGCGCCGGCGAAAAGCTGGTGCTTGCCAACCGTTACTGGCGCGACCTGGCCTGCTCGGTGCGGCTGAAAGTCCTTGACGGGGGACGCGACGCCGGCCTGCTGTTTCGCTGCTCCCTGCCCGCAGTTGGTTACGATTCCCAGGAGGGCTACTTCGCCGGGATCATACCGAACGCCCGGAAAGTCGTGCTCGGCAGCACCGATGGCGAGAGCTGGCGCGAACTCGGCCTGGCCGACGCAGATGTCCAGTCCGGCCGCGACCACTTGCTGAGCGTGACTGCCCGGGGTCCGGAGATCGTCCTCTCCCTGGACGGCAAAGAGGTGATGCGCAGAACCGATTCTGAACACCGCGGGGGCAGCGTCGGTTTGCGGGTCGTGGACACGCACGCCGCTTTCTCCGACCTGACCATACAATGAGCGTCCGGCGGGGTTTAAACTGGAGGGGGGCGGTCCGGCATACCCTGGCGCTGCTGCCCTTGGCCACCCTGCTGGTGCTCGGCTTGCCGGCTGCGGCCAAACCGAACATTGTCTTATTCGTGGCCGACGATCATACGGCGGCCGATTGCGGCGCCTGCGGCTCCGGGGAGGTTCGCACCCCGAACATTGACCGGCTGGCGCGTGAAGGCATGCTATTCCGCCGCGCCTTCGCCGGGTCGCCCACTTGCATGCCCTCGCGGGCGGTCCTCTACACCGGCCTGATGCCTTTCCGCAACGGCGCGCACGCCAATAACCTGGCAGGTCAATCTCAATGCCGGCCAGAAACCCGATCCCTGCCGCATTACTTGAAGGACCTTGGCTATCGGACGGCGCAAGCCGGCAAGACCCATTTCGGGCCCAAAGCCGTCTTTCCTTTCGAGCGCATCCAGAACTCCGAAGTGCCGGAACCGGGCTTTGAGAAGAACCCCGGCCTTCGTATGGACTTGAACATGACTGCCGTGGAGGAATGGCTGGGGAAGGCCTCGGACGGGCAGCCCTTCTGCCTCGTGGTCTGCGACCATAGTCCGCATGTCATTTGGCCGGAGAAAGCGAGCTATGAGCCGGCGGGCATCAGCGCGCCGCCCAACCACATTGACACGCCGGACCTGCGGAAGTCCCGCGCGCGTTATTACACCGACATTACGAAAATGGATGCGAACCTCGGCCGGTTGTTCGCCGGCCTCGCGCAACATGGTTTCGCGTCCAACACCATCTTCCTGTACTGCTCCGATCAGGGCGCCCAGTGGCCCTTCGCCAAATGGGGCCTCTACGACCAGGGGATTCGCGTGCCGTTCATCGCCCGCTGGCCGGGCAAGATCCAACCCGGCGCCCGCACCGACGCGATGGTCTCGCTGGCGGACGTGCTGCCGACCCTCATCGAGATCGCGGGCGGCCAGGCGCATGCCGTTTTGGATGGGAGAAGTTTCCTCCCGGTGCTCGAGGGCCGGACCAACGCGCACCGCGAGGTGATCTTCGCCACGCATTCGCAGGACATGGGCATGAATTTCTCCCCCATGCGCTGCGTGCGCACGGCGCGCTACAAATACATCTTCAACCTCTCGCCGGAGAACAAATACACGACGCACATGGACAAGGCCAAAGACCACGACGGCGGGCGGGAGTACTGGGATTCCTGGCTGCGCGCCGCCGAGGGCGATCGGCGCGCGGCTGCAGTGCTCCAGCGGTATCATTGGCGCCCGCGCGAAGAGTTGTTCGACACCCTTCTCGACCCATACGAAGTCAACAACCTGGCCGGCAACCCGGCTTACGCCGACCTGAAACGTGATTTGCACGAGCGCCTGGTTGCCTGGCGAGAACAGCAGAACGACCACAAGACCGGCCCCGATCCTGTGCCGGCAAAGAAGTAACGCCCTTATGAGACTTCCCGGTGAGCTCAGCCCAATCGCCGCCCTGCTCGCGATCTTCTGGACCGGTGTCGCGGCCGCCGCCGAGCGCCCCAACATTCTGCTGATCATGTCCGACGACATGGGCTTCTCGGACATCGGGTGTTACGGCGGCGAGATTCAGACGCCGAATCTCGATTCACTGGCCAGGGACGGGGTTCGATTCACACAATTCTACAACATGGGACGGTGCTGCCCCACCCGCGCTTCGTTGCTCACGGGGCTTTATCCCCACCAGGCCGGCGTGGGCCACATGACGCGCGACGCGGGCCACGAGGGTTACCGGGGTCAGCTCAACCATCGGAGCGCCACTATTGCCGAGGTGCTGCGTGGCGGAGGTTATCGCACCTATATGTGCGGCAAGTGGCATGTCACCCGCTTCGACGGGGCCAATGCCCCCAACAAATCCAGCTGGCCCGTGCAGCGCGGCTTCGACAAGTTCTACGGCACCATCCGGGGCGGCGGCAGCTTTTACGATCCGACCGGCCTCTGCCGCCAGAATACCTTCATCACGCCGGAGAACGATCCCGAATACAAACCGGCCAGGTTCTACTACACCGACGCCATCAGCGACAACGCAGTCCGGATGCTGGGTCAGCATGAGCAGGAGTCGCCCGGCAAGCCCTTCTTCATGTATGTCGCGTACACGGCGGCCCACTGGCCCATGCACGCGCTGGAGAAGGACATCGCCAAGTACCAAGGCAAATTCGATGGCGGCTACGGGCCGATTCGCAAAACGCGTCTCGAACGCCTCAGGAAGATGGGCCTGGTGGAGCCACAATGGGACCTCGCGCCCCAGGCGGGAGACTGGTCCAAGGTCGAGGACAAGGCCTGGGAAGCCCGCTGCATGGAGGTCTACGCGGCGATGGTGGATTGCCTGGACCAGGGCATCGGCCGCATCGTGGCCCAGTTGAAACAGTCCGGGCGCCTTGATAACACCTTGATCTTCTTCCTGCAGGACAACGGCGGTTGCGCCGAGTTGATGGGCCGCACTGTGCCCACCGACCAGCCGACCACCGCCTGCAAGCCGATGGCGCCGGATGAGCTCCAGCACCGGACCTGGCCGCCGATGCAAACCCGCGATGGCCGCTGGCTGCGGCGCGGCCCTGGCGTGATGCCCGGACCGGAGGACACTTATGTTGGATATGGCCAGGATTGGGCCAACGTTTCCAACACGCCCTTCCGCGAATACAAGCATTGGGTGCATGAGGGCGGCATCAGCACTCCTTTGATCGCGCATTGGCCGGCCGGTATTCCCCGGAAACGCCGGGGCGAACTGGAGCCCCAACCCGGCCACCTGATTGACATCATGGCGACCTGCGTTGATGTGGCCGGGGCAGTATATCCCACCGAGTTGAACGGACGGAAGATTCAGCCGCTCGAAGGGGTGACGCTTCGGCCGGCGTTTGCGGGGCGATCGCTCAAACGCCCGGGACCCATCTTCTGGGAACATGAAAACAACCGCGCGGTGCGCCAGGGCAAATGGAAGCTCGTCGCCAAGGCCGGCCAGCCGTGGGAGTTGTACAACATGAAGAAGGATCGCACCGAAATGCACGACCTGGCCTCCAGCCAACCCGGGATGGTCGCCGAGCTTTCCGCCCAATGGGACGCCTGGGCCAGGCGCGCGAATGTGTTGCCGCTCGGCGGCTGGCGCGACCCTGCGCCCCGCGCCAAGGCAGGCAAACAAGAATGACCGCTGCCCGCCGGCGCGGGCCTGTCGAATCTCCACTTTCCGCAAGGCTTGAGCCTCCTGGCGGGCGTGCTGCGCTACCCCTGACCCGGTTGGACATTCCGGCCAATGCGATGCCCCTTCCAGCCGTAAAACGCCACGTAGGCATAGGCAATCAGCGGGACGATGAAGGAGAATTGCAGGCTCTGGGTAACGTCGGCGATGCGCCCCTGAACGGGGGGCAAAACGGCCCCGCCGAGAATGGCCATGACCAGCAGCGACGAGGCCTGGCTCTTGTAAATGCCGACGCCTTCGATCGCCAGCGCGAAGGTGTTGGACCAGCCGATCGAGGTAAACAGACCCACCCCCACTACGCACCACATGGCGAGTCTGCCGCCGCCGATGATGGCGGTCGCCAACAGCGCGACGACCATCGCCGAGAACATCATCAGCGTGCGGCCGGCCAGGGATTTGCCGAGCTGGAACAGCAGCCAGCACAGCGCGAGGAACGGCAGGTACATCCGCACCACGGCCCAGCCGCGCAGGGCCCACAGGACGAGGAAGCCCGCCAGCGGCAATGCGGCCAGCCAAAGCTGTTTGTTGCGGGGCCGCATGTCGCTCAGCTCAACGGCGCCCATGAACCGCCCGATCAGCATGCCGCCCCAGTATAGCGACACATACTTGCTCGCCTCCAGTTCCGGCAGCCCGGCGATGCCTGGTTGGCCGAGGAAGTTGATGATCACGCTGCCGACCGCAACTTCGCCACCCACATACATGAAGATCGCCATCACGCCGAGCACCACATGCGGATACTTCAGCGCGCCGACGCCGCGCTCGATCCTGCCCTCGCCCACATGCGGCAGGTGAATGAACCAGAACGCCGCCGCCAGCAGCAGGAACACGATGCAAAACCACAAGTAAGGCATCCGGACCGACTCGGCCCCATGCGCGCCGGTCCGGGCGAAATACTTGAAGATGAGATAGCCGCCGATCAGCGGGCCGGTGGTGGTGCCGACCGAGTTGAACGCCTGCGCCAGGTTCAACCGGCTCGAAGCGGTCCGCTCGGGGCCGAGTATCGTCACGTAAGGATTGGCGGCGATCTGCAGCAAGGCGAAGCCGATGCCCACGACAAACAGCGCGAGCAGGAACAACGGATAGGCACGGGCGCTGGCGGCCGGCCAGAACAGCGCGCTGCCGCCCGCCGAGATCAGCAAGCCCAGCACCACGCCGTTCTTGTAGCCCATCCGCGCGATAGGGTCGCCGGTGAAGGCGGAGGTCAGGAAATAGAACAGCGCCCCGGTGAAGTAGGCCCCGAAGAAGGCGAACTGCACCAGCATCGCCTGGAAGTAGTTCAGCTCGAAGGCCGACTTGAACCGCGGGATGAGGATGTCGTTGAACACGGTCATGAATCCCCACATGAAGAAAAGGATGGTCATGATCGCGAACGGCCCGCGATAGGTCGGGCCGCTGGCCGGCTGGGAAATCGGCGCCGCCGAACCGGCGGAGGTGCCACTGTTCGCCATAGCGGGGTTCCTTAGAACACGAATCTGCGCTCGTGTCCAGCACCCATCTCGAGCGCCGGCCGGCGCCGGGCGCGCAACTCGGCGGTGCCGCAGCCGCCTGAATGTCGCGCGCCGCGGTCGCTGCGCGGCATCGGCGCTCGCCGGTCTTTGATCCGAACGCGCCGCCTATCCCGCAGGCCCGCTTCCGCCGCCTTCCGGCGGCGCGGCCGAGGGTGCGCTCGCCGGCCGGCTCGCGGAATGCTTGCGCTTCTGCAGGGCCTGCCGGAGCAGGTACTCGATCTGGCCGTTGACGCTGCGCAGCTCGGCCTGTGCCCAGGCCTCCAGCTCGGCCCAAAGCGCCGGGTCAATCCGCAGCAGAAACGGTTTGCGCTGGCCCATGCCGGATCACGTGTAGAGGGTGCCGGTGTTCAGCACGGGATGCACCTCGGACTCGCCGCACAGCACCACCATCAGGTTGCTGACCATGGCCGCCCTTCGCTCATCGTCCAGTTGCACCACGTGCTTGTCGGCCAGTTCCTTCAACGCCATGTCCACCATGCTTACCGCGCCCTGGACGATCTTCTGCCGTGCCGCGATCACCGCCTCGGCCTGCTGCCGGCGCAGCATCGCCTGCGCGATCTCCGGCGCGTACGCCAGGTGGGTCAGCCGGGTCTCCTCAACCACCACCCCCGCCTTGGCGAGCCGCTCCTGGAGTTCCTTCCGCAGCGCCTGGGAAACTTCCTCGACGCCGCTCCGCAATGTCGTCTCGTTGTCCTCGCCATGATCGTAGCTGTAGCAGCTGGCCAGATGCCGCAAGGCGGACTCGCTCTGCGTCTCGACATACTTCTCGTAATCATCCACGTCGAACGCGGCCTGCGCGGTGTCCTGCACCCGCCAGATCACAATTGCGGCGATCTCGACCGGATTGCCGCGCTTGTCATTGACCTTGAGCCGTTCGCCGTTCAGTGTGCGCGCCCGGAGCGACATCTTGTGCCGGGATGGCGCCTTGGCGGCCCCGGAGCGCGCTCCCCCCTGCCGTCCCCCTGGCACGCCGCCCAGCTTGCCTTCCCCCGCCGACACTTGCAGTGCCGCCACGTTTTGGCGGCCGCCATTGGAGTAAAACGGGTTCCCCCACCAGAAACCGCTGGCTCGAACTGTACCCTTGTATTCCCCGAACAGGATCAACACCCGTGCCTCGTTCGGCTGCAGAGTGAAAAGCCCCACGGCGAAGATGATCCCGGCGATCTCCATCAATATCCCGAGTGCAAAGAGCGCCCACAAAGGATGCCCGACAGTGTTCGCGCCCGCTGCGATCGAGTAAATAAACACTGCCGGCCCGCCGATTATCAGCAGCAGCACCACGGGAAGCATCACCCACCCGCTGAGAAGCTTGACCGTTCGTTCACGATTAATCGAAGTGACTTCTGCATTCATGTATTGCCTTTCGTTTGTTCTTTTCCAGGTAGCATTGTGCTATCTTTATGATATCATACTGCTATCGCATCGCTTCGCAAGCGGAAAATGTAAGGAAATAGCCAGCCAGCCTGACGGTCCTCCAAGGCGAAGTTGGCCTGATTACCGCAGGATTCCAGCAGAATCCTCTATTCCTGGACCGCATAGCCACCCCGGTGAGGCAACGCTGTGACACCCGTTATTGCCCCGTGTGTATCCCATGGGGCCCGACCCCCATGGGAACCACACCGTGTCCCCGCCGGATTGGCACCGTCCCATCGCCGTATTTGGCGCTGGGGCAGGGTGCCTCAGGCGTGGGGGACGGATGGGGCCAATCGTTGGGGTGGCTGTTGGTGGGCGTGGCCGGGTAAACCCTGCTTGCCGCCCATATCTTGAGCCCACCTGCCCGGTGAAACGATGCTAACCGATACGGGTCAGGTTGGAACCCGCGCTCTGGGCAGGCAATACGTCAGTGGATTTGCGAAATCACCCGCTAAGGCGATTTCGACTCCGACGCGTCCAGCGGCAAGCTGCTCTGTTGGCCGTCCTGAACGTTGGGCGTGCCCGGGGCGCCCGGCGCCGCCTCCCCGCGCAGGCGCACCAGCGCGGGTCGAAGGAGCTGGCCCTGGAACGTGTATCCAGTTGCGAGAGTCTCGGCGATAACGGCGTCGGCGGGCGGCGGGGCGCCGTTCCCGGCCCGTTGATGGCGCCTGGCGTCGAACGGCTCCGACTCGCTGGCCGTGAACGGGGTCAGCCCGATGCGCCGCGCGGCGTCCCGGCAGGCGTTCTGGAAGTTGCCCAATTGCTCGATCAGGTTCGGCTGGCCGGACCTGACGGCGCCGAGGTGCAGCGCATACACGTGGTCGAGCACGCGCACCAACACCTGCAGCCACTCGCTCTCCGCGCGGCGCAACTTCTCGACCTCGAGCCGCAGGTTCGCCCGCTCGCTGTCGTTGGCCCGCTGCATGAACTCCGTGAACGCGCGCGCTTCGGTGGTCAGCCGCTCGGCGATCTCCCCGGCGGCCCGGGAGGTCTTGTCGGCGGCGTCCTGCGCATCCTGCCATCGGCTGGTGGCGCCGCTGATCTGGGCGGCGATGCCCTCCAGGTCCTTCAGTTGGGAAACCACGCTGGTCAGCGCGTTCGCCTCGGTCACTTTGATCAGCGCGTCATATTCGATCAGGAAGGGCACGATGCCCAGCACCGCGCCGCCCGCCACGCACAGGACCACAAACGCCATCTCCCAGCGCCCCAGCGCGAAGTTGCACTGCCAGGCGATGAAAAAGGCCATTCCCAGCAGCAGGGCGTCCCCCAGCAAGAAGGGCCACTTGGACAGCTTCGGCGCAATCGAGTCGCTCATTGCCGCATGGTTTAGAGCAAACGCGCCTCAACTTCAAGACCGGTTGTAATAACCGGGTCGGCGACCCCTTTCTGCTCGACTCCCGGCCCGGACACCCCCAAACAATGGGGCGTGCGGACGTGCGTCATCTTCAACCCGGTTGCTCGCGGAGAAAAGGCCCGGCGTTTCCGGCGCCACCTCGATGCCATTGGCGGCGAATGCGCGCTCAAACTGACGGCTGCCGCCGGCGACGCCCGCCGCCTGGCCGCTGAGGCCGTCGGCGAAGGCTTCGACACCATCGTCGCCGCCGGCGGCGACGGCACGCTCAACGAAGTGATCAACGGCATGAGCGACGCGCCGGACGGCTTCACGCGCGCCCGCCTGGGCCTGCTGCCGCTCGGCACGGTGAATGTGTTCGCCCGCGAACTGGCCCTGCCGACCCGGCTGGAGGCCGCCTGGGCCGCCGTCCGCCAGGGACGCGAAACGCGCATTGACCTGCCCTGCGTGGAGCACGGTGCCAGCGGCACCCGGCAGCGCCGCTGCTTCGCGCAGTTGGCCGGCGCCGGGCTCGACGCGCGCGCCATCGAACTGGTCCAATGGCAGTTGAAGAAGAAGATCGGGCCCCTGGCTTACGTCGTGGCTGGCCTCAAAGCCCTGGCCGGCGCCCAGCCCAAAATCACTGCCGCCGGCGGCGGGCATTCCGTCACGGGCGAACTGGTGCTGATCGGCAACGGGCGTCTCTACGGCGGGCCGTACAGAATATTCCCGACCGCCGATCTGCGCGACGGACTGCTCGAGGTATGCGTCTTTCCGCGGGCAAACTGGTTCACGCTGGCCCGCTGTGGTCCCGGCCTGCTGCTCCGCAACAAGCTGCCGGCCTCGGCCGTGAAGTCGTTTCAGGCCGAATCCCTTGCCCTCTCCAGCCCCAACCCGGCCCCGCTGGAAGCCGATGGCGAACTCATCGGCCACTTGCCCGCATCCTTCTCCCTCCGGCGTTCCTGCCTCCGCGTCATCATTCCCTGATCGCGCGGCGGAAAGCAGCCTGTCATCCCTTCGCGCGGGTCGAATCTCCTTTCCGCCAATGCCGGCCCCATATAGCCTGCTTCAATGCGCTCGATGCGTCTTGAACGGTTTGCGTGTGCCATCCTGCTTTGCGGATTGTGCCTGCCCGCGCCCGCCCAATCCCTCAGCGGCAGCAAGCTCAGCGCTCATCTCATCAACGCCTGCACGCCGGGTTCCTCGATCATTATCGCCGGCAAGCCGCGCGTGCTCAAGGTCCTGGCGCTGGACTCCGGCTTCCCCTCGGGCATGGTCCAGGCCATGCGCGACTACAAGGCCAGCGCGCCCGCCGGCAAAGTCGTCGTGCGCGTTTACACCCCCAAGTCTTACTCCCTCGCCAATGACGCCACCGCCAGCGCGCTGGACTTCTGGACGACCGTCCTCCAGCCCTCGCTCAACAGCATCTCGGCCTCCGACCGCGCCCTGATTGACTACCTGGAAGGCCCGAACGAGGGCGACACTCCGACCCTCGGCTACCCGACCTCCCCCGCCGGCGCCGCCTCGCACTGGTTCAACCAGTTCTGGACCAACCTCACCCCGCTCATCGTCAGCGCCGGTTACAAACCCTGCGTCGGCAGCATCGCCGTCGGCAACCCCGGCAGCCTTGCCGATCTTGACCCCTTCGTCCCCGCCTTGCGCCAGGCTCAAGCGGCGGGCGGCGCGTGGAGCTACCACGCCTACACCATCCAATACACCACGGACGCCGGCGTCGAACACTGGTATTCCCTGCGCTACCGGCAGTTCTACTCCTACTTCGCCCAGCAAGGCTACTCGGACCTGCTGAACCTGCCGCTCATCCTGACCGAGGGCGGCGTGGATCAATCCGGCACGCCGGCCACGTCCGGCTGGCAGGCCCGCGGCACCGCCGCGCAATACGAGCGCTGGCTCAATTGGTTCGACCGCCAGATGAGCCAGGATTCCTGCGTGCTCGGCTGCACGCTCTTTCAGAATGGCGATCCCGCGGGCTGGTCCTCCTTCGACCTGGAACCCATCGCCGGCTGGTTCGGGAACTACCTGGCTGGCCCGTCCACCTGGCCGTCGCCTCCCGCGGGCGTTGCCGCCGCCGCCGCCGGCGGCGCCGTGCTGCTCACCTGGACCAACGCCCCGCTCACGCCGGTCGCCTATGCCGTCAAGCGCGCCACCAACAGCGGCGGCCCTTACACCCTGCTCGGCCAGAATCTCACCGAAGGCATGCCGCTGACCGCCTTCACCGACGACGCTCCGGTGCATGGCGCCACCAACTACTATGTCGTCACCGCCGTGAACGCGGTCGCGGAGAGCGACAACTCGGTTGAAGTGCCCGTCGGCATCGGCCTGTTCGCCGCGGCCCCGGCCGCGCCGTCGGCACTCACCGCTGCGGCCGGCCCTGGAAACATCACCCTCAACTGGACCGCCCCCGCCAACGCGGCCAGCTTCAACGTCAAGCGCTCTACCACCAGCGACGGCGCCTATACCGTGATCGCCGGCAACGTCTCCGCACCGCCCTTTTACGACACCTCCTGTGCCGTCGGCACGCCCTATTACTACTATGTCTCCGCGGTGAACAACGCCGGCGAAAGCACCGACTCCAACCAGGCCGTTGCCACTCCCACCAACGCCTTGCCCGACGTTGTCGTCACTGCCATCGCCTGGACCCCCGCCGCCTTCTACCCGGGCAACAACGTCCTGTTCACCGCCACCGTCAAAAACCAAGGCAGCGCCCCGGCCCCCGGCAATGGCGAGACCATCGGCATCGGCTTCAATGTGGACGGCGTCGGCGGCTTCTGGTCGGGCGGCTACACCGGCCCGCTCGCGCCCGGCGCCTCGGTCAACCTCGCCGCCAGCGGCGGCAGCAACGGCGGCTACTGGCCCGCCACGCCCGGCGCCCACACCGTCACCGCCCATGTGGACGACATCAACCGCTTCCCCGAAGGCAGCGAGGACAACAACCTGTTCACCGCCGCCTTCGAGACTTCCATCTCGAACTACTCCTTCAACTGCGGCGGCCCGGCCGTGGGCGGTTTCAACCCCGATGCCCCTTACACCTCTTCCCTCAGCACCCGCGCCGTCACCAACGCCATTGACCTGAGCGCCGCCACGTATCCCGCCCCGCAGGCCGTGTATCAAAGCGAGCGCTGGCGCGGTTTCACCACCATCCTGCCCGGGCTGCTGCCCGGCAAACTCTACAAGGCGCGCCTCCACTTTGCCGAAATCTCTCCCTCCGTGACCGCCCCCGGCGACCGCCAATTCAACGTCGCCCTCAACGGCGTCCAGGTCCTCGCCAACTTCGACGTCCTCGCCGCCGCCGGCGCCAAGTTCCGCGCCACCACCCGCCAGTTCAACGTGGCGGCCGATAGCGCGGGCCGCATCACCCTGCAATTCTCCCGCGGCGCCGCCTTCGAGCCAGCCTGCTCCGGCCTTGAAATCTTCCCCTACACCAACACCGCCCCAATCCTCGCCGCCATCCCCAACCGCACTGTCAACGCCGGCGGCTTCCTCACCTTCACCAACACTGCCGCCGACGCCGACCTGCCGCCGGACATCCTCACCTTCAGCCTCCTCGCCGGCCCCGCCGGCGCCGCCCTCTCCGCCGATGGCGTGTTCTCCTGGACCGCCCCGCAGCTCTCCACGCCTCAGACCAACAACGCCGCGATTCGTGTCACCGACAACGGCACGCCGCCGCTGGCTGCCGCCCGGGCCTTCAAAATCGTGGTCATCCCGCCGCCCAGGTTCGCCTCCTGCCTGCTGAGCAACCTCGCCCCGGTCCTGACCTGGAGCACCTACCCCGGCCGCACCTACCGCCTCCTGTACAAGGACGACCTCAGCGCCCCCGCCTGGACGCCGCTGGGCCTCGACACCGTCGCCTCGGATTCCCTGCTCTCCGGCACCGACACCAACGCCGCCGGAAGCCAGCGGTTCTACCGGGTATTGCAGCTCAATTGAGGGCGGGAACGGGGGATGATGAAGCGAAGGAGTGTCGGTCTCCTGCCACGCCGCATCACTCCACCACCCCATTCCTCGGTCCTGGCCGCGGACGCTTTGTCGACTTCCTTTTGGTTCTTGACGGAATTCCGGGGAGTAGCAACGGGCGAGGCAGAACGCCAACGGCGTTCGATCAATCAGCCCAGGGTTGCGCGAAGGCGCTACCCTGGATTTCCGGCGCGAGAGACGTCAGCCCTGAAAGGGTTGCATCCTCTCGACCCCGAACAGGCGATCCCGGGGGCGATCCAACTCTTGCAGGGTTGTTCGTCTCCTCGGTCCCACCCAGGGTAGCGCGTTCGCGCAACCCTGGGCTGCTGGACTGGAACGCCGTTGGCGTTCCCCGCATATCCGTGATAAACCTCCTTTTTTTCGTGCCTTTTCCTCCGCCGGCCATAAAGTCTCCCCCCCATGATCGGCTCACGCATCAAGGACCAACCCGCCAGCGAACGCCCCCGCGAGCGGCTCGCCGCCCTCGGCGCCGACTCCCTCAGCCCCGCCGAGCTGGTCGCCATTCTCCTGCGCACTGGCCTCAAGGGCGCCAACGCCGTGGACGTCGGCAAAGAACTGCTCAGCAAACACGGCTCGCTCCAGGCCCTCGCCCGCGCCTCGCTCGAAGACCTGCAGACCGTCAAAGGCATCGGCCGCGACAAGGCCGTCACCCTCGCCGCCGCCTTCGCCCTCGCCCGCCAGATGGCCGCCGACCTCCGCCGCGAAGCCCCCGTCCTGGACACCCCCGAAGCCGTCGCCAACCTCATGCGCGAGGATGCCCGCCTGCGCTCCGTCGAGACCTTCCATGTCCTCCTGCTCAACACCCGCCGCCGCCTGATTAGCGTCGTGAAGATCTCCGACGGCACCCTCGACACCATCCTCGTCCACCCGCGCGACGTCTTCAAAGCCGCCATCGCCGCCAACGCCGCCGCCATCGTCCTGCTCCACAACCATCCCTCCGGCGAAGCCACCCCCTCCGAAGCCGACATCAAAGTCACCCGCGACCTCATCCGGGCCGGCCAACTGCTCAAGATCGAAGTCCTCGACCACGTCATCCTCGGCCGCGCCACCCAGGACCGGCCCAAAGACTACATGTCCCTCCGGGAACTGGGCTACTTTGCCGGCTCTTGAGCCGCCCCGGGGAGAGGGTGCCCGGCCCGTCCGTCGCTCGCAATGCCTGAACGACTTGACTGGCCGCAGCGCGGCCAATGGTCCTCCCTCTCCCCAAGGGCTGGGCATCAACCACAACTTGAGGCCGCACATCCGTGAATCCCAAAGGGATGAATGACCATAGCCCAACGTTTCAACGTTGGGTGGCCGACGCGCAATGAATCCCAGTCCCGCAGGGACGGCTGAACGGGAACGGAGGCCTTCACCCTTCAGCCGTCCCTTCGGGAGTGGCCTGCGACGATGTTTAAATATGCGCGCAATGCTCAGCCACGGGAGAGGCCGTCCGTCGCTCCGGTCCGATTCCGACTCTGTCACTCGCCGTGATGATCCTCCATCCGTGGCTCGAGTTGCCCTTGCGCAACGCGAGGCGTTTTTGTAGAACCTCACCCGCTATGCGAATGAAGTGTCTTGGTTTGGGATCATTGGCCGCGCTCCTCCTTGTTTCGGGTGCCGGCTGCAAGAAGTCCCCCTCAGAAGCAGCCCGCCCCTCGGTTGCCAAAGCTCCGCCCGCGACCATCGCCCGGGTGCATTGGGTGGGCAAGCAGCATATCGTGACCGGGAAGAGCACCAATTACCTGGTCAACGCCTGGGCGCTGCCCAGAGCCGAGAGACTCGAAGCGCAGACGCTGGACAAGCTCGCGCTGGCGCTGACCGGCGAGCAGCCCGCCGGATTCACCAACATCCTGCTGGTGATCAGCAATCAACTAACGGTGGCTGGTTCCCCACCGGCCGGCACCAATCTCCCCACCCAGGTGGTGATCAGCAATCAGCCCGTCATTGCCAGCCACCAACTGGCCGGCAAGCTGCGCCCGTTGCTGCATGACCTGCTGCGGCAGGAGTGTTATGCGCAAATCCAGCACCAGCCAAATCAATCCGCCGAATTGGCCCTGGCGGTCCGGCTCGATGCCCCCCGCGCGGAACTCTGGTCCTCGAACCTCACCGCCGTATTGGGAGCCATGACCAACGCGCAATCCCTTCCCGCCCCCGCCGGCCGCCTTGCGTGGCGCCTGCCCCTCGCCCCGCCGCGCCCCTCGCGCCTCGACCTGGCCCGCGCCGGCGACTGGACGCTGCTGGGCTTGGCGGGCGAAACAAACGTCCTCCTGGCCGAACTGGCCCAGCGTGTTCTCACCGCACCCCCCGGGCTGCCCGCGACCAATAACTGGCTTGACGTGGACGTTGACCTGCGGCGGGTCTCCAGCGCCCTCTCGCTGGGCTGGAAGCTGCCGGACTCATGGCCGCGGGTCGCCGCGTCCTGGGCTGCAAAGGCCGGCTTCGTGCGGACGGCGGGCCAGTTGACATTCCCCCAGCCGCTTAACCTCCAGCTCGAACCGTGGAACATCCCCACCAACCTCATCCGCGAACCCCTGGTCAGCTTCGCCGCGATCCGGGGCGTCCGATCCTGGCTTGCCGGGCTAAGCTGGCTAAAGAAATTCCAAATCGAATCACCGCCCAACCAGTTTTGCGCCTGGGCCTCAACCGCTGCGCCCACGCCTTCCTTTGCCGCTGCGCCTCTGACCAACGCCGCCGCGTTGCTTCGGGCCATTGGCCCCCAAATCCAGGCCGAATACAACCCCTGGGTCACCAATAACGCCTTCGGGGCGCTCGAGTTCGCCAAGGAACCGCTGTGTCTTCGCTGGACGGGCATCCCCATGTTCTCGCCGATGCTGGAAGCCTACACCGCTTCCGGCGGGGATTTTCTGCTGGCCCGGCTCGGGCCGAAGCCGCCCGAAAAAAGCCCGCCCGCCCCAGCCGAGCTGTTCGCCCAGTTGACCACGCGAACCAACCTGGTTTACTACGATTGGGAAATCACTCCGGCCAAAGTCAATCATTGGGTCTATCTCGGCCAGACCGCCCGGCTGGCGCTCTACCTGCCGCAAATGCAGCCCAGCACTGCCGCCTATGGCTTGTTGCTCGAGGTTGGGCCCAGCCTGGGCAACTCGGGCACTGAAGTCATCCAGGACGGGCCCGCCAGCCTCAGCTTTCTGCGCAACTCGCAGCTGGGATTCACAGGGAGCGAACTGCACCTGTTGGCCGACTGGCTGGAGTCCCCCGCCTTCCCTCGTGGATTCCGCAGTCTCCTCGCCCCGAAGCCCCAGAAAGTCCGCCGCGGCAAGCTGGGCACCAATGCCATTCCAGCCAGGGCCATGGCGCCGCAACGCCCCGCCAACGCGCCTGCGCCTCCGCGGTGACCCGCCATTCCGTGAACGGCTCGGCTGCCTCGCCTCCTGTTGAGCCGCCCGGGGCTGCCCCACCAGGCCATCTGTTATTTCCCAGCCAGCCGGCCGCCCGTTGGCAGGTGCTGGCCGTCCCCCCGGCCGTCTCCCGGCCGTCTAGTGGCCATCCAGTGGCCATCCAGTGGCCGTCCTCCCTCCGTATCCTAACCGTATCCACACCAGATACACACCGTAGGTACACAATTGGCACCCCGTCAGATGGAATCCAGCGTAACATGCTGATTTCATTCTACTTAAATAGGAAATCACCCCCTCATTAACACCCCGCTTCAGCGGGGTGTGGGGGATGGTCTCAGCCTTGGAACCGCTTCAGCGGTTTATCCACCGCCCTGAACCGCTGAAGCGGGGTGTTAATGACAGGCCGGCCGCCAACTCCGAAGAAACCTGTCGTGCGCCCGTCTTGCCTCGCGTACCCATTCGCCCTTGACAAATGGCACGAAAAGCGCTTGAAATAGGCCAGTTATGGCCTGGTCCGGATTAGCGGTAATTGGCCTGGAAACGGCAAAAAGGGTCTAGTTCATGACCCTGAAATTGTTCAAAAAAAGTTTAGAAAACTGTTGACAGGGGCCCGCTCTTTTGTGATAGTGAGCGCACACACGGTAAACACATAACTACATAATAGAAAAAATGAGAACAAAAGTACTACTCGGTGTGGCTGCCTTGGCGGCCATGCTTACTTCGGCTGTGGCGCAGAACGTTTACTCAGCCAACGTCGTTGGCTATGTAAACGTCTCGCTGGAAGCTGGCAAGTTAGCGTTCCTGTCGCTGCCGTTGGCTCCGGTTGACGGCAACTACGGGATCAACAACACCATCAAGATGGACAATGGCGACGGCTCCCAGGACTTCAGCTCGCTGTATTTCTGGAACGAATCAGCGGCCACTTGGGACAACAGTAACCCGTTGTGGCTGGGCGGGGCGTGGGACAACAACGTCACCATCAGCAATGGCATCGGCTTCTTCGTCCTGCCCAATGCCACCGGCACGCTGACCTTCGTGGGCGAAGTTCCGCAAGGGACCATCCCCTACAGCACACCTAATGGTCTGTTCCCTCTGGCTAATAAGGTTCCCGTTGCTGCGAATTGGCCGGGAGCGGATGTCGGCAACGACTTCGACAGTATCTACACTTGGAACAAGTCGGCTGCGACTTGGGACAATGCTCAGTTCCTCTACCTGGCTGGCGCATGGGATAACGGCGGTGCCCCTGGCAACAACGTGGCGGGCCCGCTGCTGAACCCAGCCGACGCGGTGTTTTATCTGAACGGATCGGGCGCGACCTACAACTTCACCCGCACGTTCACCGTTGCCCCATAACATTGACCCTCAACAAACATAACCAACAAACCAAAACATATTTAAGAAAGACCCCACAACAAAAACAAAAACATAACCTATGAAGAAACTACTTGGTATATTGGCCCTGACCGCGCTGACGACATCGCTCTTCGCGCAGGGAACAGTCAGCTTCGGTAACCAAACCGGGCTGGTAAAGCAATGGACGAGTAAAGATAACTCGACCGTCATCACCCTGCCGAAAGGCACGGGCTACGTTCAACTCTTCGCCGCGCCGAAGGGCAGCGAAGTGGTGGCCCCGATGTTCACGGCGGGTGCGGATGGCAAGCAGTTCGCGAACTTCAGCTCGCTGGCGGCCTTCCTGGCGGCAAATCCGCCCTTTGCTGGTGGACTCGGTGCTTCTGGTGCTCCGTCCGCAGTATTAGTAAATACTGGTAACGGCATTTTTAACGGCGGTACGTTCACCCTCCAGGGTGTCGCCGGGGGTGCCAGTGCCAGCTACTTCGCGCTGGGCTGGACTGGTGCGGCAACCACGTTTGACCTCGCTCTGGAGCAAGCTCTGGCCGGCAACGCGCTGATCGGCATGTCTGGCGTCTTCACGACCGCGACGGGCGACCCGCTCGCAACTCCTCCGGGGGCTGCGGCGATTACTCGGAATACGTTCGGTGGGATCACCTTGGCGCCGGCGTTTATTCCTGAGCCGAGCACGTTCGCTCTGGCGGGCCTCGGCATTGCGGCCATGATGATCTTCCGTCGCCGCAAGTAAGCCAAATACTCTTAATTAATCACGAAAGCCGCCCGCAAGGGCGGCTTTCCTTTTGTACCGCTGCCGCAGGGCAATCAGACCGCAAAATTCCCCCTGGTAGACCTGTCTATAGAACCGCCACCAACCGCCATCCATTTTGTTTCCAGCGGCGCGCGTCATGTTTGGCCCGGCCAACCGCTGCCCCCGGCGGACACGCAGCCTGCCCGTTCCAACCTTCGCCTCATCGCGCCGCTGAAAAACAAATGGAATCATGTGGGCATTGCCGAGCCACCCCTGACGGTGTTTCCCGGAGGGGATATCTGCGCCTGCGTGCCTTGGCAATCTCCACGTTCTATTCCGCGTCTTTGTGCCAAAGCGCTTCGATTCCCGCCGCAGTCCAAAATCACGCTCTTCGGCTTCGTGTGAATTCGTATCTCGGCTTTGCGCGAGACACGAACCATGCCATGCTGGCGCGGCTGAAATGAATGCTGGTGGATTGAAAGACTTTATAGCGTCTCGCCGCACGGAACTGGTCTGCCTGCTGCTGGCGGCGGCGACGCTGGCGGTGTACTGGCAGGTCACCGGGTTTGAGTTCACCAACTACGACGAGTTCACCATGATCCTCCAGAACCCGCACGTGCTCAGCGGGCTGACGCTACAAGGACTGTGGTGGGGGCTGACGACCTCGTGGTTCGAGTATTGGCATCCGGTGACGTGGTGGTCGCACATGCTGGATTGCGAGCTGTTCGGCTTGAACGCGGGCTGGCATCATCTGGTGAGCCTCGGGTTCCACGTGGCCAACACGCTGCTGCTATTCGGGGTGGTGAAGCGGATGACGGGGGCGTTCTGGCGCAGCGTGATGGTCGCCGCGCTCTTCGCCCTGCACCCGCTGCATGTGGAGTCGGTGGCGTGGGTGGCCGAGCGCAAGGATGTCCTGAGCGCCTTCTTCTTCCTGTTAACCCTGTGGGCCTACGCGCGCTATGCGGAGGGAGGGAGACTGCAGGCTGAAGTCTGGAGGCTGGAGGAAGCGGGAAGAATCCAGGAGTCCGGAGCCGACGCCACTCACCACGTGCGCCCTCCACAGTTCCGCGACGGAGAACGGGCACCACGTGCCACCGCTCCAGCCTCCAGCCTCCAGCCTGCAGCCTTCTATTGCCTCGCCCTCCTCTTCTTCACCCTCGGCCTGATGAGCAAGCCGATGGTGGTGACGCTGCCCTTCGTGCTGCTGCTGCTCGATTACTGGCCACTCCGGCGCCTCCAACTCTCAACGCTCGACGCTCAACTCTCAACTCTTCGGCCCCTCCTCCTGGAGAAGCTTCCTTTCTTCGCTCTGAGCGCGGCCTCCTGCCTGGTCACTTATCTGGGGGTGAAGGCCGGCGGCAGCATTCTCTCAGCCGAAGCGGTTCCCTGGACCCTTCGACTTGGCAATGTGCCGGTATCCTACGTGCGGTATTTGTGGAAAATGATCTGGCCGGCGGACCTGGTCGCGCTGTATCCGATGCCGGACCACTGGGCTTGGTGGCAAGTGACCGGAGCGGTGCTGGTGCTGGCGGTGATTTCTGTGTGGGTGGTGCGGCGGGCGCGGTCGGCGCCCTACTTGATTGTCGGCTGGCTTTTCTTCCTCGGCGTGCTCGTTCCTACCATAGGTCTTGTCCAGGCGGGGTACCAGGCCATTGCCGATCGTTATACCTATGTGCCTTTCATCGGGCTGTTCATCGCGCTGGTGTGGTGCGCCGCTGACCAAGTAGCGCGGGCGTCCTCGCCTGCGGGTTTGCCGGGCGTCCCGCCCGGCGAGGGCGCCCTACGTGGCAGCGGGACGCAGCCAGAACTCGCAGGCGAGGACGCCCGCGCTACCTGTTGTCACTGGCCCCGCGCCACCATAACCTGGGTGATGGCGGGGGTGATTCTGGCGGCATGCGGTTGGCTGACGTGGCTGCAGGCTGGGGTGTGGCGGAACGGTGAGACGCTGTGGCGGCATTGCGTGGCGATTTACCCGGACAGTTTCATCGCCCGCTACAACCTGGGCTACGTATTCCAGCACTCGAACCGGACCAGCGATGCCATCGAGCACTACCGGGCGGCGTTGCGCCGCAAGCCGGACCATGTGGACGCGAACCTCAACCTGGGTATTGCCTTGATTGCGAGCGGGCGGTCGCAGGAAGCCACCAACTGCCTGGGAAAGGCGGTTCGGCTGAAGCCCGGTTATGCCAAGGCGCAGAATGCCCTGGGGCTGGCGCTGCTGGAATTGGGCGATTACGCCGGTGCGATCGCGCATTGCGCGGAGGCCGCCCGCCTCGATCCGGAGGAGTTCGGTCCCTACATCAACCTGGGCCGGGCGCTGAGCGCCCAGGGCAAGTCCGACGATGCGCTGCGCAATTTCGCGGAAGGGCTGCGGCTCCAGCCGGCCATCCCCCAGAGCCATTACTACCTCGGCCTGGAATGGATGAAACGCGGGGCGTTCGAGCAAGCGGCCGCCAGCTTCAGCGAAGCGCTGCGCCTGGCGCCGGGCTGGGCCGAGGCGCGTGACGCGCTGCAACGCGCGCGTGAGAAGCTTGGCAAACCCAGCTGAAAAGTCGCAGCAACCGGGGTGAGGGTGAGTCATCAGAAACTCGTGAGAATGCCAAGGCACCCTGGTCCGGAGCCACACCTTCAACTCTGCAAACGGATTCCGCAACACGCCCAGGAAGAGGCTTAAGCACCCTCAGCCGCTCAAGACTAATCACCGCATCCTACTGGCGGCGGCTGCTGGAAACAAGCGTTTGGACTCGCCCTTGGCGTTCCGCACTCCCCAGCCTGCAATTACTGAGGTAGGGGTGGTACCTCGGGCGGCCACGTTACCCCCTGCTGCCTCATCTTCTCCCGGTAGGCCTCAATCAGAGCCGCCCTTTGCTCAGGGGGTATTGTGGATGTGGACCGAGTGCCCGGTTGAGTCTGCGTTTGGGACTGGGCCGCACCGGAGCCAGTGAGCGGCACAGACAAACCGCCGACCGCCAGGTTGGCCGTCCTGCCACCATAGGCGGGAGCACCGCCGGCAGGGGAAAAGTAGGTGGGTGTGGCGCCCATCGAGGAGGGTGCGGCAGCAGCCGGGGTTGGCACGGTCATGGTGTTGGCCGTAGTCGGCAGACGCACGGGACGGTTAAAAGGCGAAGCGCCACCGGCCGGCGCAACCGGATTTGCGCCTGGCGACGGCACGAACCCAGGCGGGGTGGGCGCCGCCCCCGGAGCGGGGCCCGCAGGCGCCTTGATGCCATTCTCCTCGAAATTCAGGTCGGTGATCGTGCCGGAGTTGTTGACCTTCACCGTGCGCGCATCGGGGTTGATCTCCAGGATTTCTATGTCGCCGTCTCGTTGGCCCTCGGCCAGCACATAGGACTGATCGCCCGCGGGCTTCTCGCCGGGCTTGGCCGGCGGCGCCATCTTGAACAGCACGCGCTTGACGCCGCCGAAGGTGGTGATTCCCTGAAGCAGGATTTTGGAAGGCGGTGGCTTGTTGGCTTCCGGGTCGGGCGGCGGCGCGGGCGGTTTGAGGGCAAAGACGTTGCGCTCGACGATGCTCAGGTAGGGGTTGCCGGGCGAATCGCTGGTAACCGCGTTGGCGGCCAGGCAGAAAGCCAGGCCGGCCAGCGTGCCGATGACCATTTTTTCACCGTGCTTCATAAGCGTACTATACTGTCCTGCGAGAATAACACCAGCGCCAAATCAAAGTTGCGAGGCAAGGGCGTTGCGCCGAAACGCCCGCGGCCGGCGGCTCGGGACGGACGCCTCGGCGAGGCGTCCCTACCGGGTGAGCGCCGCTGGTTCATGAAACGGCTTCCCGGCACGATATAGCTCCAGCAACTGCCGGTTCCTGGCCGCGAGCTCTTCACGACCGAAGGCGGCGGCCAGTGCCTGCGCTTGCTCGGCGGTCTTGATCGCGTCGTCGAACCGACCCGCTTCGGCATACGCAGCAGCCAGAGTGCCAAGGAACAGGGGTTCCTGGCGCTCGGTCAGGCGGCACGCGCTCTCCGCCAGGTCCACGGCGGCGGCACCGTTGCGATACTTGGGATCGGGGTGAGTGGCCCTCAGCCAGGCCAGGTTGTTGATGGCTTCGGGGAAGTTCGGCTTGAGCCGCAAGGCGGCCTCGTAATGCTCGATGGCTTCATCAAACCGCCCCTGCCGGGTGCGGGAATGCCCCACAACCATGTGGGCGACGGCATGCGCCGGGTCCAGTCGGATGGCCTCCAGGAGTTGCTGGATGCCGGCCTCGGTTTCTCCCTTGTCGGCGAGGGCCATGCCCAGATTTGCGTGGCCCCGGGCGCTCTCGCCCATGGCCGCAAGAGCGTGGGTGAAGACGGTCACACTGTCCTGCCAATGACCGATTTGCCGGCGGGAGAGCGCCGCGCAACAGACCAACGCGGCGGCGGACGCCGTGATGAGGAACAGGCGCCGTCGGCGCCAGCCGCGGGTGAGTTCTTCCGCGGTCCAGATCACCAGCAGAAGCAAGCCCATCAACGGCACGTAGGCGAAGCGGTCGGCCATGGCCTGCTCGCCCGCCTGGATCAGCCCCGAGAACGGCACCAGCACACCGGCAAACCAGAACCAGCCGACCAGCAGGTGTGGACGGCGGCGGGCGGCGATCAGGGCAAGGCCGGAGATGACCACGAGCAGCAAGCCGCAGCCGACTGCCCGCCAAAGGGGGAATTGTTCCGGATAAGGATAGAAGACGGCGAGGTTAACCGGCCAGAGGGATTTCCCAATATACTTGGCGTAGGAAAAGAGAGCGTTTTGAAGACGAATCTGGATGGGGAACCCGGCCGCGGCGTCCAGCATCGCCCCCACCGCGCGGTTGCCGGCGACGGCAATGAAACACGACGCGGCGGACAGGACGAAAAAGGGGAGCTTCTCCAGGACCAGGCGACGGAGGACCGCAAATTGTGGTTCCTCATCCTTTCCGCGGCTCGTTGACAGGGCGTAGCCGCCGACGTCAGTCGGCGCCATCCGCCCTGCCGGGTGAACGCGCCGACTCTCGTCGGTGGCTACCCGGTGCCGCATTAGCCGGGCCAGCGGCCAATAGTCGAGAAGGAGGAGCACGAAGGGCAGGGTGACCAGCACCGGCTTGCACATCAGTCCGAGCACGAAGAAGAACAGGGCCAGGCAATAGAAGGCTGGAGGCTGGAGGCTGGAGGCTGGAGGGGTGGCACGTGGTGCCCGTTCTCCGTCGCGGAACTGTGGAGGGCGGACATGGTGAGTGGCGTCGGCTCCGGACTCCTGGATTCTTCCCGCTTCCTCCAGCCTCCAGACTCCAGCCTGCAGTCTCCCGCCCTCGGCATAGCGCGCGTAAGCCCAGATGGTCAGCAGCCAGAACAACGCGCTCAGCAGGTTCTTGCGTTCGGCCACCCAGGCGACGGTGTCCACCTGCAAAGGATGCAGCGCGAACAGCGCGGCCAGCAGCGCGCTCCGCCAGAACGCGCGGGTCAGGCGCCGGAATATCACGAACACCAGCACGCTGTTGAGGGCATGCCATAACAGGTTGACCAGATGATGGCCGGCCGGCTTCAGCCCGAAGAGCTGGCAATCCAGCATGTGCGACACCCACGTCAGCGGATGCCAATAAGTGCCGTCGCCGTGGAGCCGGCCGAAGGCCCAGGCCAGGCCGGGCCAGGTCAATCCAGCTTGCACGTGGTAGTTCTGAACGACGTAACAGTTGTCGTCGTAGTTGATGAACTCATGGTGAACCGCCGGCCAGAATACCGCCAGCGTCACCGCCGCCAGCAGCAGGCACACTACCAGGGCGCGGTGCGATGCGAGGAAGCTCTTGTGGCCGCCAGTGTTCATTTCAGTCCCGCCAGCATGGCATGGTTCTAGTCTCACGCAAAGCCGAGACATGAATACAAAGGAGCCGAAAAACAAGAACTTGGACTGCGGCGGGAAGCGAAGCGCCACGCCGCTTTGGCAGGAAGGCACGTATTCCAGGAGCGGTATCGCCATTGTCCCCTCTCCGCCAGGCTAACGACGAGCAGGACCGGCCTCTGCCGGAGCGTTCTTCATTCCCAGTGCGCGGGACAGGTTGTTCCGGGCGTTAGCGTAATCCGGCTTCAGCCGGAGGGCTTCCTGGAACTGGCGGATCGCCTCGTCAATCTGACCCTTCTTGAGGAGGGCGCTGCCGAGGTTGTTGCAGGCGAAAGGGTAGTTCCGTTTCAAGCGGAGCGCCTCCTGATATTGGCTGATCGCCTCGTCGTTGCGGCCTTTGCGGTAGAGAGCGAGGCCAAGGTTGTTGTGTGCTTCCGCGCTGTTCGGCTTCAGGCGGAGGGCCTCCTGAAATTGGCCGATCGCCTCGTCAGTCTGGCCTTTGCCGGCCAGGGCGATGGCGAGATTGTTGCGGACGGTGGCGTCAGCCGGTTTCAGGCGAATGGCCTGGTAATATTGGCTGATGGCATCGTCGGCGCGGCCTTTGCGGTGGAGCGCGAGGCCGAGGTTGTTGTAGGACTCGGCGCGATTGGGCTTCAGGCGGAGGGCTTCCTGGTATTGCTCGATCGCCTCGTCCACCCGGCCCTGCGTGATGAGCGCGTCGCCAATGCCTTTATGGCCAAGGTAATTATCCTTGGTGACCTCAATCGCATGCCGGAACAGAGTCTCACTGGTTTTCCAATACCCAAGCTGTTGGCGTGTTACGACCATGCAGAGGACGACTGCCGCGGACCCGGCTATCAACAATCCAGGTTGCCGCGTGCGGCCGCATCCCAGCAGACTGTGGGATCCCCACACGATCGCAACGATGATCCCGATGACCGGAACGTACATGAACCGATCCGCCATCGCTTGTTCTCCCGCCTGAACCAGCCCGATGAACGGCACCAGCACCCCCAGAAACCAAAACCAGCCCACGAACAACCAGGGACAGCGCCGGGCCGTGCTCAGAACCAGGCCGCAGATGACCATCAGCAGCAGCCCGCAGGTGACCGCTTCCCATGCCGGCCAGGCGGTGGGATAGGGATAAAAGACCGCAAGGTGCGACGGCCACAAGGCCTTGCCCAGGTAGCGAACATAGGATAGCAGGGCGTTCTCAATGCGCATTTCCCAAGGTGGGCCGGCAACAGATCCCAGTGTGCCCACACCGCGGTGGGCTATGATCGTGATCAGGCTCGAGGCGATTGCCAGCGCGAAGAATGGGAGCTTCTCCAGGACCAGGGGCCGAAGAGTTGAGAGTCGAAGGTCGAGTGTTGAGAGTTGTAGGCGCCGGAGTGGCCAGTAATCGAGCAGCAGCAATACGAAGGGCAGCGTTACCAGCACCGGCTTGCACATCAGTCCGAGCACGAAGAAGAACAGGGCCAGGCAATAGAAGGCTGGAGGCTGGAGGCTGGAGGCTGGAGGGGTGGCACGTGGTGCCCGTTCTCCGTCGCGGAACTGTGGAGGGCGGACATGGTGAGTGGCGTCGGCTCCGGACTCCTGGATTCTTCCCGCTTCCTCCAGCCTCCAGCCTCCAGCCTGCAGTCTCCCGCCCTCGGCATAGCGCGCGTAAGCCCAGGTGGTCAGCAGCCAGAAGAACGCGCTCAGCAGGTTCTTGCGTTCGGTCACCCACGCCACTGAGTCAACTTGCAGCGGATGAAGCGCAAATAAAGTGGCTAACAGCACACACCGCCAAAACGCGCCTGTCAGGCTTCGGAAGACCAAGAAAACCAGCACCGCATTGACCGTGTGGAATAGCACGCTGGTCATATGGTGACCCTGCGGCCTCAGGCCGAACAACTGGCAGTCCAGCATGTGAGAAACCCAGGTTAACGGATGCCAGTAAGTCCCCTCGCCGTGGATACGCCCGAAGGCCCAAGCTAGTCCCTCTCGGGTTAGACCTCTTTGGACGTGTGGGTTTTCGGTGACGTAATCCGGGTCATCGTAGTTGATGAACTCATGGTGAACCGCCGGCCAGAATACCGCCAGCGTCACCGCCGCCAGCAGCAGGCACACTACCAGGGCGCGGTGCGATGCGAGGAAGCTCTTGTGGCCGCCAGTGTTCATTTCAGTCCCGCCAGCATGGCATGGTTCTAGTCTCACGCAAAGCCGAGACATGAATACAAAGGAGCCGAAAAACAAGAACTTGGACTGCGGCGGGAAGCGAAGCGCCACGCCGCTTTGGCAGGAAGGCACGTATTCCAGGAGCGGTATCGCCATTGTCCCCTCTCCGCCATGCCTGCGGTGCAGGACGCTGGACTTGGATATCCGTGTCTCTACTGTCGGCAGGGCTTGCCGGCCTCGTACAACTTCAACAGCTCCCGGTTGCGCGCCGCCAGCTCCGCCTGCCCCGCGGCTTGCGCGGCTTCAATCGCCCTTTGGGCCGTGCTGCGCGCCTCCGCAAACCGGCCGGCTTCCGCATACGCCGCCGCCAGGGTGCCGAGCAGCAGCGGCTCCCGGAACTCGGTCAGCTTGCAAGCCCGCTCCGCCAGGCTCGCCGCCTCGGCCCCGTTGCGCGCGCCGTCGCTCGCATTGGCGGCCAGGACCCAGGCCAGGTCGTTCAGCACCGCCGGCACATCGGGCTTAAGCCGCAGCGACTGGCGAAACTGCTCAACCGCCTGCTCCGGTTGGCCCTGCTGGAGCAGCAGCGTCCCCAAATTGTAGTGCGCCTCCGCCCCGGGCCGCAGCCGAACCGCCTCGCGAAGGTGCGCGAGGGCCTCCTGCGTCTTGCCACTGTCGGCCAGCAGCAGGCCGTAGCGGCGATGGGCTTCGGCGTTGCCTGGCGCCCATTGCAGCGCCGCCTCGAAATGCCGCGCCGCCGCCTCGGCTTGCCCCAGGGCCAGCAGCAGGCTGGCATACTGAAAATGCGACGCGGCGTCATTCGGCTTGAGCTTGAGCGCCTCCTCGAAGACCTGGCAGGCCTCGTTCGTCCTGCCCAACTGCACCAGGACCGCGGCGAACGCGCCGCGCGTTTCGCTGGCGCCGGGTTCCAGCTCCAGGGCCGCTCGATATTCCGGAACCGCTTCGTCGAACTTGCCTTGCAGGCACAGCGCCCGCGCCAGGTTGTGGTGCGTCCTCCAGTTGCCGGGCTGAGCCGCGATTGCAGCCCGGTAAAGGCCGATGCCCTCCTCCAGTTTCCCCCGCATGACTCGTGTCAGCCCCAAATCGCTTAACGCCTCGGCATACCTCGGCTTGATCCGCACCGCCTCGGCGAAGTGAGTTTCCGCCTCTTCAATTCGACCTCGCTTGGCCAATATGTCCCCGAGCGAATGGTGGGCAAGTGCGTTGTTGGTGGTTACGGCCAAGACATGGCGGAACAGGGTTTCCGAATCTTGCCAATACCGGACCTGGCCTCGGGTCAGGGCCAGGCACGCCATTAGCGCCAGCACTGCAACGCCAAACAGGGCGATTCGTCGGCCCGGGCCACTGGCAGGGGTAGCTCCCAGCCAATCTGCCAGCGCCCAGATAACGCCAAGGAAGACGCCAATCAAGGGAAGGTAGGTGTACCGATCGGCCAGGGCCTGCTGTCCAACCTGCACGATCCCTATCACGGGGACGAGCGTCCCGAGAAACCAGAACCAGCCCACCGCAAGGTAAGGCTGCCGGCGAAGACTAATCAACGCCAGCACGGTCAGAATAATCATAGCCAGCACCGCGGCGGCCAGCAGTCCAGAGGACAGCTCATAGCGGTAGGGATAGAAGATTGCCAGCCCGGACGGCCACAGGGTCTTGGCCAGGTAAATGGCATAGGATACCACCGCGTTCTCCAACCGCAGGTCCAGTGGCAACACTTCGACGGCGGCAACCGCGCCGGCCCGTTGCTGCACGACAAATGTCACCACGCTCGACGCGGCGGCGAGGGCGAAGAAGGGGAGCTTTTCCCTGAGCAGCGGCCAGAGAGCTGAGAGTTGAGAGTTGAGAGTTGAGAGTCGGAGTCGGCGGAGCGGCCAGTAGTCGAGGAGGAGCAGCACGAAGGGCAGCGTTACCAGCATCGGCTTGCTCATCAGGCCCAAGGCGAGGAAGATGAGGGCGAGGCAATAGAAGGCTGCAGGCTGGAGGCTGGAGGCTGTAGGGGCGGCACGTGGTGCCCGTTCTCCGTCGCAGAACTGTGGAGGGCGCACGTGGTGAGTGGCGTCGGCTCCGGACTCCTGGATTCTGCCCGCTTCCTCCAGCCTCCAGACTCCAGCCTGCAGTCTCCCTCCCTCCGCATAGCGTGCGTAAGCCCACAGGGTTAACAGGAAAAAGAAGGCGCTCAGCACATCCTTGCGCTCGGCAATCCAGGCGACTGACTCGACGTGCAGCGGATGCAGGGCGAAGAGGGCGGCCACCAGGGCGCTGCGCCACAGGGCGCCGGTCATGCGCCTCAGCACGACGAACAGCAGCAGCGTGTTTGCGACATGCAACAGAAGGCTTGTGAAATGGTGCCCGCCGGCTTTGAGGCCGAACCACTGCACGTCCAGCAGGTGCGAAAGCCAGGTTAACGGATGCCAGTTGCCGGCGTAGCCGGTGGTAAAGGCCCAAACTACCGCCGGCCAGCTCAGGCCGGCCACGAGAGCCGGGTTTTCATACACGTAAGCCTGGTCGTCGCAGTTGACAAAGTCGTGATGAATCACCGGCCAGAAGGCGGCCAGGGTCGCGGCGGCCAGGAGCAAGCCAAGAAGCGGCGCGAGCCGCCTGTTGTTGATGCGGTTCATCGGGCACCGCTATCTTGCCCATTCCCGGGCGCGCCGACAACCGCCAAACGGAGCAGGCGGGTGAACCGCTGAAGCGCCAACGGTTTAGTGCAACCACAAATGGACACCAATTCAGGAAGAGGCACGGGACAGAATTCTTCGTTTCCTTCGTTTGCTTGGTGTAAGACAGGCGCATGCATCGGTTGTCCGGCGCGAACCGGGACGGAGGAATAACTTAACAGAAGAAGACAAAGAAAACGAAGCAGGTGGAAGCATCCTGTAATCAAAGCCATACACGGACGGGCCGACGTTCCGGTAAACAACTCTTTCTGAATATTTCTGTCATGCCCCCGACTACTTTGGTGAGTGGCGGATATGTTTGCGGGTGGACAAAACCCAGCCGGCCAGTAGCATCCGAGCGCCCTCGGACAGGCTGTCCGCGGGCGATTTACCATACTGGCGATCCTTTGCAGGCAATGCGACGTGTTTGGCTAACCGGCCTCGTGCTGTTCCTCGCGACCTTTGCGGTCTTCCACCGCGTGTTGTTCGCCGATTTCGTCCAGTGGGATGATGACGTCAACGTCTACGCGAATCCACACATCCAGGGGTTCAGCGCGGCGAATCTGCGCTGGATCTTCACGACGTGCGATTACCCGCCACGGTATGTGCCGCTGGGTTGGCTGAGCTGGGCAATCACCTGGCAGTTCAGCGGCCTGAATCCGATGGGGTACCACCTGACAGATCTTCTTCTCCATGCCGCGAATACCGTCCTGGTCTTCTTTCTGATCCAGCGGTTACTTCTGCTGGCCGCGAGGAACGACCCGGCCAGAACGGGGAACCGCCAAACCTGGCTATGCTCCGCTCTCGGGGCGCTCTTGTGGGCGGTCCATCCTTTCAGGGTCGAGTCGGTCGCCTGGGACGCCGGCCGCAACTACGTTCAGCCCTTTTTCTTCCTGATGCTCTCGGTCTTGTGTTACCTGCGCTCGGAAGCCGCGACCGCACAGAGCGGGCGTCGGAGGCTTTACTGGCTTTCCATCCTCAGCTATGGAGTGTCGCTGCTCAGCTTTCCGATTGGTCTTCCATTGGTCGCCGTGCTAGTGGTGATAGACTTCTACCCGTTGCGGCGGTTTCAGCCCGGGCTGGCCAATTTGTGGAATATCTCAGCTCGTCGCATCTGGCTGGAAAAAGCGCCTTACGCGTTGGTCTCGGGGGTCGTATTGGTGGTGACGCTGTTGCTGCGGGCTTCGAACACCATGCTCGGGCCTCCCGTGAGCCTGGAGCAGTTTGGCATGGGTGCGCGGGCCATGCAGGCATTTTACGGGTGGGCCTATTATCTTTGGAAACCCTGGCTGCCGTTTCACCTGTCGCCGGTTTACGCCCGACTGGTAGAGTTCAATCCCAACACCTGGCCTTTCTGGCTGAGCGCGGCGTTGGTCACGGGGCTGACGGCAGTGCTGGTGTCGCGCCGCCGCCGATGGCCCTGGGCGCTGGCGCTGTGGACCAGCCACCTGGCGCTGCTGGTGCCGATGTTGGGTTTGACCGAACACCCCCACTACACGTCCGACCGTTACGGGTATGTGCAAGGAGTGGTTTGGGCAGTCCTCCTGGCGGCAGCGCTTTGGAAGGCGAGTTCCCAGCCACGACTGTTTGCGGCAACCACCGCCGCGATGGCGGTTCTGGCTGTGTTCTGGGCCGGGCTGACGGTGCGCCAGGTGGGGATCTGGCGGAACAGCACTACCCTCTTCCAGCACATGATCCGCGAATTGGGTGATCACCCCTACCGCAGCGATATTCAGTGGCGCCTGGCCGGGGTCCTGGCCACCGCCGGCAAGACATCGGAGGCAGCGCGGCAGTATCAAGACTCGCTGCGCATCCGATCCACACCGGAAGCCCACTTGGGTTATGCTGAACTTCTGCAGCGGAGCGGAGACAGGCAGGGAGCACTGACCAATGTTCAGGCGGCGATGGCGTTGGGGCTCACGCCACTCAACCAAGTGAAGGCCGGCCAGGTGCTCGCCACGCTCGGGCGCGGCGCCGAGGCCATTTGCCAGTACCGCCAGGCGCTCAGCATCTCCCCTGACCTCGTTCCGGCCCTGAACAACCTCGCCTGGACGCTTTCCTCCGATCCTGACGCGGCGAACCGCAACGGGGCTGAAGCCGTCCGGCTAGCCGAGCGCGCTTGCGCGTTGACCGGGTACCAAATGCCCGTTCTGGTCGGGACGCTGGCGGCCGCCTACGCTGAGACCGGCCGGTTCGGCGAGGCGATTGCCGCGGCCGAGAAAGCGCGTGACCTGGCCGTTGCTGCCGGGCAACACGATGTTGCCGACAGAAATCGGCAATTGCTGAAGCTATACCAGTCGGGACGACCTTACCGGGATCCATCATAGTCAACCCTCTGCCCACCGCAGGAAGAGCGATAGTTGGGCGGGGATATCTGTAGCCCGCGACTCTGGTGCCTGCCTATATCATTGCGGCTGAGCCTGATGCGGGCGCACGGGCGAATGAATAGTGCGAATGTATAGGTACCAAACGCCAAAAGCGATAAGCAGCGGGTAATAACTCCACCAGAAGGGCGCCACCTCAACCACACCAGGGAGGGTCACCCGAGCCGCCGAAAAGCTTGCGAGAGCGACCAGCAACACTTTCTTGTCAACCACGGCCCGCTCGAAAACAAGGTAGGCAGGCACAATCAAAGTCATATAAGAGTAGTCCTTGAAGCGGACGCTGATCAATGCGAACACGCAGCAGCCCAATCCCACTAGCCAAATTGCTTTGTCCTGGACAGGCGTATCATAGAGCTTACGCGTCGCGCGCCAACTAACGCCCACGATGCACACGGCAATTACGCCATGCACGAAGTAGTAGATCCCGGCCAAAGGCGGCAGATCAAGCGCTTCAGCAGACGCGGCAAGCACCTGTCGCGCCAGCGAGAACGTTGATGGATTCTTAATACCTTCTTCGTTCATCGTGTTGCCTGCGTTTGCAATGAATCCGCTGAATAATGCTGGCGCGAGGACATATTCCAGAGCCAGCACCCCGAGGAATGCTGCCAAAGAAATCACAAGATGCCTCCATCTTCTTGCGCCAGGGACGACCAGCAGCAGGCACAGGAAGAAAACCGGCTGCACCTTGAACAGCGCGGTAGCTACAATGACTCCGCTGAAAAGCCCATAACAGCGCCGCAGGTAGAAGAGGAAGGCCAGCCACAGACCGTATTGCTCAAACAGCGAGATGTTCCCTGACTGCAGGTCAACAAAAATCGTTGCGTTGAAGCCAAACAGGCAGAGCGCATAGAATAAGTAATCCGTGCGCCTGCTAAGGAAAGCAGTGCTCCAGAGATAAATCAACCCAGCGAGTACAACCACCTTAAGAAACAAATACCCGCTATATGCCAACGCATATTCACAATAGGTGAACGGGAGGAAAGCAAACAAGGTTAGAGGCGGATAAACGAACGGAAGTAGCTCGGCTCCTGCCATCTGAGTCACCGCCTGTGTATCGTAGGGATTGATTCCTGACCGGAACGCCGTTGCGCACTGGTAATAACCGCGGAAGTCCCATTGATACACTTCCGGATGAATAAGAATGTGCAGGACAAGCAGGGTTGCGTAACCAACTAGGGCTAGCAAGAGAGCTCTTTCCCAGTATTTGCTCATGGCTGAGATTAGTCAGATAAACTTTCAATCCCAAGCCTTTCTAAACGGTGCAAGAATTTCATTTTCCCCGCTTGGCTTAATGCTTTCCAGCGCTTCCAACGCGGCAACGCGCACAGATTCTAGCTTATCCTGTACTAGTCGTGTCAGTCCTGGAATTGCGGCTTTAGCTGGGGGCCCGATCTTGCCCAGCGCCCGGGCCGACCATTCGCGGACCATCGGCGACTCGTCCCTCAAGCCTGCGACCAGGTTTGGCAAGGCGGGTTGCAGATTCCAGTGGCCTTGCGCCAGGGCCTTGAGGGCGGCGAGGCGTACCCCTGGAGCAGGGTCCTTGACTGCGCCGGCCAGCAACTTTGTGACCAGCTCGTTGGCCAGGCCGCTCGCCGCAAGGACTCCTATCGCCTGCTCGCGCGCGGCGGCCGTTTCGTCGGCAGTCGAGGTCCTGTCCGCGGCCAAGTGTGGTCCGGGCCGTCCGTAATGCTGGAGCAGCGCGGCAGCGGCAGCTTCTCTGGCAGCTCCTCTTTCGCGCACCAGCACGTTGATCAGCGGCGCCACGGCCGGGGTTCCAATCCTGGCCAGGCTTTGAGCTGCGGCCGCGCGTTCAGCCGGACTGTCCCGCGTGAGCATTTGAATAAGCGCCGGCACGGCTGGCGCGGATTCGGGGCCGGCTTCTCCCAGGCCGCGCGCGGCGGCGCAGCGCACGGTCGCATCCTCTTCTTGCAGCGCGCTGGTTAAGCCCGGCACCGCCGGGCCGCCAATCCGGCCCAGGGCGACAGTGGCTTCCCAGCAAGTGCCATTCACCTTGTCATGTAGCGCTCGGACCAGCTCGGGCGTCGCCGCTGCCGCTCGCGGGCCAAGATTCGCCAGGGCTCGCGCAGCCGCTGGACGGACCAAGGCTGCCTGGGGCGGACTCACGCGATGCAGCACCAGCGTTCGCGCGAATCGGGGCAGCCGGAACGCAATTCGGCGCATCACCTCCCGCCAGCGGGCATCTTCGACTCTCACCAACCTGGCCAGTTCGGGGACGGCGTTGGTGCCCAGGGTCTGGAAAGCCGCCTGGGCCTCGTGGCGGGCCTTGGGATCAGGCGCGGAGAGTTGCAGCAACCATGTCTTGACCGTCTTGCCTTGATAGAGCGGGCTCCGGGTGTTCGACCTGGAGACCAGGAGCCCCACCATCACGCAAAAACCGATGACGGCCAGCAGGGCGGGCAGATGCTTCTTTGCAGACACTGGATGCACCGCAAGCCTCGGTTGAAACCGGCGGCGATTCAAGGCTTCTTTGATAGCGCGAGTGTTGCGGCACGAGTGCCGGCCCGCGGTGCGTCACGGTTGGCTTGGTCCCCAGCGGAGGCCAGCCGGATCCGCTGCCGCGACTGGCTTCTGTTCGGGCGATGGTCTGCGCTTAAGAATCAGGATGTGTTTCACGGTCGAGGCGCCCGGCGCCGGTTTGTCCATGTCCGTCCCCCGTTCGTGTCCCTCTCGAACTTCGATCGTCATGACCAGGTCCAGGTTCGCAGCCCAGTAATCCGCCCACCACTCGGCGACCTTTCGCGCGGAAGCAGGCCGGGACAACCACGAGAAGTCGTCGTCAATGTAAACTACGTACTCGGGCCGGGCCCGCTCAACTTCGGCGATCATCTCCTCCTGCATTCTCAAGGCGAAGGGTTGAGCTTCCATCAGGGGATACATGTAGATGTAGCCCGTGGCCGAGCGCCGCCGGGACAGGAAATAGATCTGCGGTTCCGAGCCCAGCACGGCTACGCGCGTGTCCTTCGCTGTGTGCGCCCGAAGGTAATCTGCTGCCTGGGCCGTTCCGGCAAATAGCGTGGACCCGAAAACGCTGCGCAAAGCCCGGTCGCGTGGCAAGGTCAGCCAGACCGAGCCTTGCCCAATCAGGGCCGCGCCCAGGGCGATGGCAAACAGTCCCAGAATGGGCACGGCCAGAAACAGCTCAATGGTCTGGTCGTGCCGCAGCAGGTGCAAGCCCCGGCTGACCGCCACGCCCGTCAGCAATGCCAGCACAGGCAGTACGGTAATAAAATAATGCTCGCGAAAGTAGAGCCCCACGCTGGCGGAGGCGAACGAGCAGAAGAGCAGGGCCGTCAGGAAGAAACGGGGATGGGGAACTTGCGACTTGCGGATCGCGGCCTCCTCGCCGCCAGCCCCGGCTCCCGGCCATTGGCCTCTGGTTTTCGGGCTTCGCGGAGCGGACCTGGGGCTGGATTCGCTCAGCCTTTCATCCCACCACAGGACGAGCAGTCCGATCCAGGGCAGGAGCCATAGGATCAGGTTGGGGCCGACCGCCGCGCGCAGCCCGGCGCGCAACATGGCCGGACCGTTCACCGGGGAAATGGCCGAAGCGTATTCGCGGGCGTAACTGATCGTCCAGAACACGAATTGAGGAAATGCCCCGGCCCACCACAGCACCAGGCAGGTCAGGCCGTAGGGCGCCAGCCAGCCCAGCGCAAACCAGCCCAGGTCTGCGGCGATCCGCGCCGGACCAGCGAAGGAGGCTTCGCCGGTCCGCTCGCGCGGATTTCTGACGTCCAATCGCCGGCCCCGCGTACTGCCTGCCGCCAGCCACTCTCCCCCTCGCACCCACAGCAGATACAGCACTCCGAACAGGCCGAAGAAGATTCCATGCTGCTTCATCAGGAATGCCAATCCGAAGAGCAGGCCGCTGGCGAAAAGGAGCGCCGAGGGCTGAAAAGCCCAGTGCCTGGGGCGATGGATGGCAGGGTGCTCAAGGGCCCTTAACAACAGCCATATCCCGCCCAGGGCGGCCAGCACAATGAAATGGGTCGCATGGCCGGCCAGGCCCAGCACGAACGGGCTTAGCGACAGCAGCGCAAAGGCTGCCGCCGCGGAAATACCTGTCGCCTCATCCAGCAATCTCCGGCCCAACCGGAACACGAGCACTATCGAGACCGCGTTGACCAGGGCGAGGCCGAGGCGAATACCGGAGGGACTCTGCCCGAAGATCGCCATTATTACCGCATATGCGGCATAGGTTCCGGGCAGCTTCATGTTGTAAGCCACTTTGTACGGCGGCACACCCTGCAAAATGAGCTGGCCCGCGTAGGCGTATTCGCCCTCGTCGCGCTCCAGCGGCAATCCCCGCAGCCGCACACGCACGACCAGAACGAACAAGACGACGAGGGCCACCAACAGCCAGCCGCGGTGGCGCCAGAGGACATCCCGCCACGCGCAGGCACTGTTGGTATTTTGATTGAGCATCAGGCCATCAGGTATCACCCGCAGCCGGCGGCGGTGGCAAGGCGCAGGCCAAACAAGCCCTCAGCCCCTGGACGGGGTGGTCTTGGCGGCCTCGATCAGCTCCCAGAACTTCGGATTCTGCTGGAGCGCCTCGTCCTCCGGCGTCTTCAAGCCGGAACGGAAGAGAAAGTCCTTGAGGGTGTGGCGATTAAGGATGCGGTGCACTACCAGCCCAAGCTCGTGCCGCTCGAAATAGACGCGATAATCGCCCACTCGGAACCGGTGCAGGATTCGGCCCGCACGTTCCAGCTTCCCGAATTGGTCCAGCTCAGTGTGCATGACCTGTTGCGGCAGGCCGCGAAACTCGCCGAGGATGCGGAGTTGCAGCTCCTTGGGCATCCGCGCCAGTTCCGCCGCGCTGGTCGGATTGAAGATGATTTGAAACAAGCGCATTTCAGCTCCCACAACAGCGGCAGATGGACATACGTCCTGATTCCCCGGCGGGAGCCCGGAGCAACCTGCCGGCACGATTCAGCTTGTTCGTCTTGCTCATCCTGCTGCGAACGAATGGTAGCGCGTACGGGAATCGAACCCGTCTTTCAGCCTTGAGAGGGCCGTGTCCTAGCCGATAGACGAACGCGCCGCACAGCCATTCCCCCAAATGCTACCGGCTGCGGGCAGAATGTCAACGGGAGGCTTGAGAGGGTTGAAGTCTGCCTCAAATCAGGCAGCGATGGTCCGGTTTCTGGACAGGCTGCGCCTGGCCACGAAGAGTTTGTCTCGTCCGGCTGGCAGGCCATTCTTTGAGGCAGTTTGGCAGAGAAATTGCGGACGGCGGGGCCTGATGTTAAAGGCTCTCGCTCCGCTGCTGTTCCTGGCCTTCCTGGCCACTTCGTGTTCCACGCCACAATCCACTTCGGTGATGCGGTTTAACGAACAGGAGCGGGCTGATCTCATCGTTCGCTATTACTCCGATGATACCAATTACGTGCTGAAGCCGGAAGCAAAGGACGGCCCGTTTCTGTCTGTGCTCAAGAAGGACCGCGTCCTGGACCTGGCCAAACAGCAACCGAGTCGCGAGCTGGCCGTGATCGTTCTGATAAACCGCGGCAGCGAGGGCGAATCGGAACTAGTGCAGCAGAAGTGGTCAAATCTGTTGATGGAGGTCGGCTACCAGCGGGTCGTCTTTCTGCGCGCCATGAAAGGCATGCAGATCAACGGGTTGCCCGTTTTGGCGAGCGGGGGTTGAGCCGCCGCAATTACGGGACGTGCGGGCGCGGGTAAGTCGGTTAACGCCAGTTCCCGCGGGTCCGCCTTTCCGGCCTGGACATTATTGGACCCGGATACGATAGAACCGTTGCTGGCCGGACGGATTCGAGTCCGGCAGGCTGGCGACGGCACCCGTGCCCGGGGTGGAGGTAATTGTATTCCAGCTAATCGCACCGCTGAGATTGGTCGCGTACTCCAGGTAATAGGATAGACTTGCGTTGGCTGCCGTAGGGAAACTGAACATGAATCCGGCAGGATAGGAGCCCGAGATGGTCACGGTTGGCCGAGGCACGACTGCGGCGTTTGTCGGGGTAACGGTCATCACGAAAGCACGCGTCCTGGCGGGACTGTTCGTGTCCAGGCCAACCCCCGCGATCACCAGGTTGCCCGCCCCGTTCGTGCCCACGCTGTAGGCGCGGGTCAATCGGCTGAAGATGCCCAGGTTCTCCCCTGCCACCGCCAAAGCGGTGAGGTCGGTCACCGTCCAATTGGTCGCGCTTGCGTCGTGCGTATCCCAGAGAACCGCCCTTTCCGCGCCGCGGTAGTTCATTCCCACGGCGTACTTGCCGTCCGCCGTGCAGCCGTATGGGATCGCGAGGTTGGCCGAGCCGGCCGTATCGGGGAAATTGGGCAACACTTTAGTGCTAATCTGCGTGGCCGGGCCGGGATAAGTTGTATCGAACACCGCCTTGTAACCGTAGTTGGTCGCCGCGGTGCCACCGGGCTTTGGTGACAGGCCAAAGATGATCGTCCCATCGGCGCTGACGGCATAAGCCTGCCCCGCCGTGGTGCCATTCAAACCGGTAGGGCTCCAGGGCGCCAGGCCGGCGCCGTTCCAATCGGCAACATAGTTGATGTACACTCCCGAGTTCTGCCGCCAACCCACACCTCGGCCGTTGCTGGATATGCCATTCAATTGTGCGAAGCTGTTCGGCTTGGGAACAGATTTCTCACCCCAGGCCACCATCGCCGGCCAAGAGTTGGAGCCCCGGCCAATATTCAATACCCAGTTGTCGTTTGCCCCGGTGCCTTTATCCGTCCCCGCCGAGTAGAAGAGATCCGATGAGGTCCCGGCGAGTCCATTCGCGTCTGGAACCGTTGGGTTCTTGGCGGCATCGGACTGCACCTTTGCACCCCACGTCGTCCCGCCGTTGGCCGTCCTCCAGGCTGTAAACCAAGTGCCGGACAGGCCGGACACAATGACCTCTCGCTGGCCGCCGTCGGTGCGGTAACCCACGCCCGTCACGATGGCGGATTGCGCTCCATCCGAGCTGATTACGTTGACGAGGCTCGCGGTATTCAGGTCGCAGAGGAAGCCGCGCGAGCCGGAGAGGCCCACCACATACCGGCCGTCGGGCGTAATGGCGCGGGCCTCATTAGCAGTATCGCCGGGGAGGGTTGGCAGGTGGATGAGGGGGGACGATCCGAAAGGATTCGTAACCAGCGTCAACGTTGCGGGGCTGCTGATCGCACTCCCAAAATCGTTGGTTACCACGCAGCGATAGCTGGCCACGTCGTTACTGTCCACATTGCTGATTGCCAGCGTCGCCGTCGTGCTCCCGGAATAATGCCCTCCGTCGGCCAATCCGACCTCATTCTTCTGCCACCGATAGGCGAGGGGACTGGTGCCCGCGGCGAGGATGGTGAAGCTGGCATCGTCGCTCGGACCAACGTGCTGGCTTACAGGCTGTTGTGTGATCGTCGGGGCGTTGCTGGAGGAGGCCAGGAGGCTTTCCGCGATCCAACCAGAGCTCGTGCCGAAAGCGCACTTCCACCAATAGTAACCCTTGGCGTAGACGCCGTTGACCGAATGGCTTGCCACGGTTCCCTGCGTTCCGTTGGGTATTGTCGTGAAAGCGTAATAGTCCGTCCCCGGCCCCAGTCGCAGGTTGGCATTGGCCGTCGTCGTGACTGTCTTCCCGGCGCTGAACTCCGTCGAGACCTGCTTGGGCAGGAGGTTCACCATCATCAGCCCATTGGCCACGGCACGCTCGCTGCCGTCGGATGGGACATTCTTGATCACCCCATTTACCCACATCGCGGAGGAGCCGCCGCCGTCCATGTTCACCCCATAGGTAGCGCCCAGCGTGTCCCTGCAGAATACCCCCATCTCGTCGCTGGTCATCCCGATGCTTTGGGCGCTCCGCCCATCGCACACCATGAAGAAAATGTAGGTAGAGTTGTAGGCGACTAGCGTCCGCGGGTTCCGAGCAGTCATTCCAGCGTCGTCGGTCTCCTGGATCACGCCATTTTTCAGGAACTCGAAGTTCCCCTGGGCCAGCGCGTACGCCTTGTGGAAGGTGCGATTATCTACAACGGAGCAAAGATCGCCGCCGGGCGGGCCGTCATAGAGCCGGAATCGCTGGCTGATCGCAATGGTTTGGCCCACTTCGGCATAAGTCTGCAGGAAGGTCGCCGCCTCCCCCACCCCCGAAAGTACCAGATGGTCAAAAGGGATGCTGGTGGACCCCTGGTTGACGCGCACCTGTCTGATCGTCCCGGTGACTGTGCCGGGTGGGGTGAGGATCAGCAACGGCGTGGACAGCTCGACCAGCACCTCCACCCCGCCGGCAGAAGTCAAAGTGTTGTTGTTGTATTGCGGCGTAAAGAGGATCAATTGGTTTGATCCCCGGGCGATATTGATGCCGTCGAAAACACGCGATGATCCGCCAACTGTCACCGTGTGATCGTCGGGCAAATAATGGTAGCAAACGCCATTGAAATAGCTGCGGTCCATCTTCCACACAAAGCCCATCTGCCCGCCCCAGTCATCGAATCGCTTGGCATACCAGCCATCGTAGATATGCCCGCCGGTAATGATGCCACTGGTGCCGTTGAAGAAGCTGCCGTTGATGGCCACCACCACGTCGTTGCGTTTTCCCCAGGATTCTCCCCAGTAATTGATGGCATCCTCGTACCGGGGGGCCTGCGCACTGACCACTTCTCTGGCCCCGGAAACATGGTTCAAGGCGATCATGCTGCCGATTGTGCAGTTGGTGTTGGCCACTGCCATGCGTGTCACGAAGACATTGTTCGGGCCTGTCGCGGTGAACTTCTGGTAGTCAATTCCGACCCCAACGCTGGTCCATTGCGCGGGCGCGCTTGAGATGAGAAGGCTGAGCAAGAAGCCGGACAGTGTGAGTTGAGATCTGGTGTTCACGAGTGTTCTGTTGTGGGGCTGGGTTGGTGTGGCGCGAGGTATTAGAACGGTATGGCGCCGGAGAACCTCTGCGCGGTCTGGCCCCGCCACGAGCCGGGGCAGGCAAGCACACTCGACGCTCCCAACAGGAGCGCAGACGCATTCCAGGTCGAAGCGCAAACCCTGCTTCTCATCAGACGCCCTGGTCAAAGGTCTTCACGACAAGTTTCTCATACCATTTATGGCTCCGGATTACCAGCAAAACATGTCTCAGACCTTAGCTCAATTGTTGGGCATGGGAGTGTGAGCGCTCAGGAAGCGAGAGTTTTATTAGCTTTTTCGCGGATTCCCGGGGAAGCCCATTGGCGATTCATCGTTTCGCTCTCCTCTGCCTGCCTCCGGCACCCCCTCCGGGCAGACGCGACGGCACCGTTACGGGTGGCCGGACATTTGCGTTGGCTTGCGGCCGGCTGGGGGATGGCGTGTTAGTGCGGTCTGGCTACGGTGTGTATCCCATGGGGAGCACTCCCCATGGGATACACACCGTAGCACCACCATGCCGCCACCGGAATCCCAAGCAGGATGTGCCGGGGTCAGCGGGGATTGGAAAAGGCAGGCAGGCGGCATCACTGTCCAAAATATGGACAGTGCACGGGTTTCGGAGGTCGGGGAGGCGTTCCAGGTAGCGTAGATGGCAACCACCGTTGGCACTTCCCGGAAATCCGTGCCGAACCTCTTGTTAGCCCGCATCCCGCTCCTTGGGGTAACGACGCTTCCTGGGGCATATCTGCGGTGGAACGGCTGCGCTCACACATACTTCCACCGGGTGTTGCTATCTATGGCGCTCCCGACGGAACTTCCGATAGAGCCCCATTGCCGCAACAGCCACCGGTGTTCATCCGCCTCCGCGGTTCCCAATTGCAGCCGATCCAGTCCACCGTCTAGGATGAGTCATGCTTGAAAGTCTGACACGCCGGCTTGCGTTAGCGCATAATCTCACGGAGGACGAGGTTCGCCAGGCTGTTGGGGATTTGGTTGACGAGGCGGTGCCGGCGACGACCAAGGCTGAGTTTCTAACGCAACTGGCCCGGAAAGGTGAGACGGTGGATGAAATCGCGACGTTTGCCCGCGAGTTGGGCCGTCGGTCGGTTCGACCGGCGCTGGTGGAGGAGTTGCGCAGCGGCGTTCTGCTGGATGTGGTTGGCACGGGGGGCGATCACCTGAGCACTTTCAACATCTCGACAACGGTGTCCCTGATCGCCGCTGCGGCGGGTGTGCGGGTGGTCAAGCATGGCAATCGAGCCAGCACTTCGCTGGTAGGGAGCGCGGACGTGATGGAGGCCCTGGGCATCCCGTTTGACTGGGAACCGGAGCAAGCCGTGCGGTCGCTGTGCGAACACGGCTTTGCGTTCTTCTTCGCGCCAAAATACCACCCCGCCTTCCGGCACATTATCCCGGCGCGCAAGCTCTGCGCCGCGCAAAGCCAGAGCACGATCTTCAACTTCCTCGGACCGTTGCTGAACCCGGCAGCGCCGACGGCGGCCTTGATTGGCGTGCCGCGGCCGGACTTGTGCGCGCCGCTCGCGCGCGTGCTGCAGTCGCTCGGCATGCGCCGCGCGATGGTCGTGTGCGGGGCCGTGCCCGGCGAGGCCGGGACGGTCCGGTACTTGGACGAACTTTCCCCGCTCGGTCCGACGACAGTGGCGGAGTTCTACCAGGAACGGGCGTTAGCTTGTTCGACGGTGCGAACGGAGTGGTTCCCGCTGCAGCCGGCGGTGCTGGCGGACCTGCGCGGCGGCGATCGCGAGGTCAATGCCTCGATTATCCGCCGTGTGTTGAAGGGCGAGGAGCGCGGCCCGAAGCGGGACGCCGTTCTGCTCAACGCCGCCGCCGCTTTGTTCGTGGCTGACCGGGTGCGCTCGCTGGCGGAGGGTTGGGAGTTGGCGGGGCAGACCATTGACAGCGGGCGGGCCGCCGCAAAGCTGGCGGAGCTGCGAAGGCAGGCGTAGCAGGCGGGTGAGGCTCGCCATCCCACCGCCCCATTACAAAGGACGGCTGCTTTTCCACTTGGCGGGAGCGGCGTGGGGGATTAGAAGGACTGCATGTACAAGATTATTGGCAAGGACGGACAACAATACGGCCCGGTTAGCGCGGAGCAGTTGCGGGGCTGGATTGCCGAGAACCGCGCGAGCGCACAAACGCTCGTGCAAACCGAGGGCACGCAGGATTGGAAGCCGCTGGGCGCGTTGCCTGAGTTTGCGGCCGACCTGAGGCCGCCGCCGTCGGCCTCGCCGTCGAGCCTCGTGCCGCCAGCGTCTTCACCGCCGTCCTCCATCCCCAACCCTCGGGCGTCGAACAAGATTGCAGCGGGCATATGCGGCATTCTGCTGGGCTCGCTCGGCGTGCATAAGTTCATCCTCGGCTACACGGGCGCGGGGCTGATCATGCTGCTGGTCACGGTGCTCACCTGCGGTTTCGGCGGGTGCGTCATGGGCATTATCGGCCTCGTCGAGGGCATTATCTACCTGTGCAAGCCGGATGAGGAGTTTGTGCGGGTGTATGTTGACGGGCGAAAAGAGTGGTTCTAACCCCGATGCGTTCGATTCGTGCAGCCGCCGACGCGGGCTGCCGCCAGTCTGGGCGTGGAACGAGTGCGCCGGCTGATCTCAGCGCCAACACTCAGTAATGCGGTTATGTATAGAATCATCGGAGCAGACGGCAGGGAATACGGGCCGGTCCCGGCGATCCAACTCCGCGAATGGATCGCCGAAGGCCGGGCCAACGCGCTGACGCGAGCGCGGGCCGAAGGGGACACTCAATGGAAGCCGCTGACGGAGTACCTTGAATTCGCCGCATTGCTGAGCCGCATCTCCCCGCCCCCGGCGGCCCCGAGGCCAATCCACCTGGCGCCGACTCTTCGCACTAACTCGATGGCACTTGCCAGCCTGGTCATGGGGATTCTATCACTGACGTGCGGAATGTGCTGCTGCTACGGGCTGCCCTTTAATCTGCTGGGAATCATCTTCGCGCTGGTCGCCTTATCCCAGATCGGGAGGGATCCGCAGGCACAACAGGGCAGGGGCCTGGCCATCGCGGGCCTGGTGCTTTCTTGCTTTAGCCTCGTGCTGGCGGCTCTGGCGTGTGTGCTTGGTGTCGCGCTGAGCGCTTCGGACGTCATGCGCAAGATGGAAAGGCTGTAGGATGTCCGAATCCGCCACTTCATTCAGGGGCATCCGGCCGGTTGCCCTGGCAGGGTTGGTGTTGCTTGTGGCGGCGGGGTTGGTGCTGTTCTGCTTCGACCCCAGGCGGTACCATTTCTACCCGGTTTGCTTCTTCCACCAGACCACTGGTTTGCTCTGTCCCGGGTGCGGAGTGCTGCGAGCGCTGCACCAATTGCTGCATGGGGACCTGGCGGCAGCCTTTCGTTTTAACCCGATGCTGGTTGTTTCCCTGCCGTTCCTCATCTGGCTGGGCGCGTGGTCTGGCTTGAAGAAGCTGAGGAACCAACCGGCAGCTATCAGCTTGCGGCCGGGATGGTTGTGGCTGATGCTGGCAGGGGTACTGCTGGTCAGCTTGCTGCGAAACCTGCCCGGCGCACCGTTTGACCTGCTGCGGCCTTGAGGCCGCGCCAGCCGGAGCTTGCTCACAGACCGTCAATGGCATACAACCGGGTTATTCGGTAGTAAAGAAAGGCAAGAACCTATGTATAAAATAATCGGAGCGGATCAAAAGGAATACGGGCCTGTCTCGGCCGAGCAGCTGCGCCAATGGATGGCCGAAGGTCGCGTTACCGCGCAGACCCAAGTGCTGCCCGAGGGCGGAACCGAATGGAAAGCGCTGGGTGACCTGCCGGAATTTGCGACGGCGGCGTCCAGGCCGGTGCCGGGAATTTCCGTGGAGCCCACCCCGGGACCGAATGCCGCGGACCGGGTGAAAGGGCCGGCCACAGGTTTAATTGTGACGGCCGTCCTGGGGGTCATTGCGCAGATATTTTCCCTCGTCTGGCATTTCGCGGGGGCCTCCATGATGCCGAGCGACCGAATACCCAAAGAGGCATGGGCCAATATGTTCTCGGGCACGATCGGCGTGGTGTCCAGCATAATTGCGATTCTGCTAAGCGGCCTCATCTTCTTCGGCGCGATGAAGATGAAGAAGCTGGAGAGCTACGGCCTGGCGATGACCGCCAGCATCATAGCAATGATTCCCTGCCTCTCGCCGTGCTGCCTGATCGGCCTGCCGATCGGAATTTGGGCCGTCATGGTGCTGTCCAAGGAGGAAGTCAAGAGCGCGTTTCACTGAGACCGGACCTTATGTTCAGGATCATTGGCGGAGACCAAAAGGAATACGGGCCGGTTACCGCGGAGGACCTGCGCCGCTGGGCGGCCGAAGGCCGCGTCAATGCGCGAACCCCGGTTCAGGCTGAAGGCACCACGGAATGGCAGCCGTTGTCCGCTTTCCCTGAGTTTGCGGACATCGTGGCCTCCAGTCTCTCGACGCCGGGCGCGCTGCCGGTTGTTGGGGGACGTCCCGGGCTGCCGGAAGACATTCTCACTCGCGACTATGACCTGGACATTGGGGGCTGCGTGGGAAAAGCCTGGGAGTTGCTGAAGAACAACTTTGGCCTGGTTTTTGGGGGTGTCGCCGTTTACCTGCTGATCCAATGCGGCATGAGCATGGTGGCGCAGATTCCGATCGTTGGGATACTGGTGTCGGTGGGGAGTCTTATCATTACCGGGCCGCTGACGGGCGGCGTTTACTACTTCCTGCTCAAGGTCATTCGCGGGCAGGGGGCGGAGATCGGGGATGTGTTTGCCGGCTTCCGGCTGGCATTTGCGAACCTGTTGCTGGGCTATATCGTGGTGACCCTCCTCACTTGCCTGGCGATGCTGCCCGGCATCGCGATCATGGCTTTCCCGATCGCCATGATGGCTCAGAATAACGCCGCTGAGGTGGGCCCCGTTCTCCTGGCCCTGGTGGGCTTTATTGTCGTGCTGATTCCGGCCGTCTACCTGGCCGCCAGTTGGATGTTTTCGCTGCCGCTCATTATTGACAAGCAAATGGACTTCTGGCCGGCGATGGGCGCGAGCCGGAGGATGGTGGGCAAACACTGGTGGCTGGTCGTTGGTTTGGCGGTTGTATGCGGGTTGATCAACTGCGCCGGGTTCCTGGCGTGTTGCGTGGGCATCTTCGTCACCTTGCCGCTCACGTTCAGCGCCATGATGTATGCGTATGAGAGCATCTTCTCTGCGCCAGCCTCGCAAGCTGCTTAGCCGCTCCGCCGCCCGGAACGCCGCCCTTCTCAATCAATGCGCCACGCCGGGGCTGGGCTCGTTCATGGCCGGCCGGCGCCTGGCGGGCCTCGGGCAGTGTCTCCTGGCGCTCGCCGGGTTCGGAATGGTTATCGGCTGGTTTGTGCTGCTGGCCCTGCAAAGCTACAATGAACTTCTCAACGACGCCCCGCCGAAGTCCGTAGCCTGGCTGGGCGTTGCGGGGGGCGCAACTTTCATCGCCGCATGGCTGTGGTCGCTCATTACCAGCCTCAGCCTGTTGCGCGAAGCGCGCGCTGTCGAACTACCACCCGGCGGCTGACGCGCCCGCCCAGGCCAGGTAGCGTGGGGGTTTATTGGTTTATGTGCACCACCTTGGCCGGGGCGAAGCCGTTGAACCAGGTGGAGGAGGCGTGGCTGTAGGCGCCGATGTTCTCGCTGTAGAGCAGGTCGCCCCGTTCGAGGTTGGCGGGGAGTTGCTCGGCCAGCGACACCACGTCAAGCGCGTCGCAGGTGGGGCCGAACACGGAACAGATCTGCGTGGGGCCGCGTTTGAAGGCCTTGAGGTGGTAGTGGCAGTGGTCGAATATAACACCCGAGAAGGTGTGATAGACGCCGTCGTTGATGTAGTAGCAGAGCTTCCCGTCGCGCACGGCCTTGCCGATGATCTTGGAGACGGCGACAGCGGCGGTCGCAACCAGGAACCGGCCGGGTTCGGCCAGGATCTCGATGTTCCTGGGGAATAACCGGTCGATCTCCCGATTGATGATGCCGGCCAATTCGCGGAACGGTTTGACGCTGTCGTCATAGGGCGCGGGGAAGCCGCCACCGATGTCGAGCAAGTTCATCTTGGTGTAGCCGCGCTGCCGGGCTTCCCTGAAGAGGTTGGCCGCCAGGTTGATGGCGGCCACGTAGTTCTGGAAGTTCGTGGTTTGGCTGCCGACATGGAAGCTCAAGCCCTCGACGACCAGGCCCGCCTTGTCCGCCGCGAGGATCATATCAACGGCCTCGCCCGGTGAGGCGCCGAACTTGGAGGAGAGCTCGACCATCGCGCCGGTGTTGGGCACCTTGATGCGCAAGGCCAGCCCCGCCAGGGGGGCGTACTTCTTGATCTTCGTGATCTCCTCGTAGTTGTCGTAGGTCACCAACGGCTTGTACTGGTTGAGGTCCCGCAGGGTTTCGTTGGCCTTGATGGGATTCGCGTAGATGATCTTGTCCCAGATCCAATCCTGCCGCTGTTTGTCGGGCAGGTCCTTGATGTACTGGTAGACGATGCGGAACTCCGGCATGGAGGCGACATCGAAGCTGCCCCCGGCCTCGTAGAACGTCTTCACGATGGCCGGGTCGGAGTTGGCTTTGACTGCGTAGTAAGCCTGGACGCGCGGCAGGTAACGCTTGAACTGAGCGTAGTTGCGGCGCAGTTGCTCGTGGTCCACCACGAAGAGCGGCGTGCCGTGCTGCTCCGCGAGTCGCTTGAGAAGGCGGCGGTTGATCATTTCAGTCTCCGTCGGTAATGAGGAAGTTCTTGAATTGCCAGGGGTCCTTGCGGTCAATCTGCGGATTGTTGTGGCCCTGGAAGGCGTTGGTGTAATGCTTGAGCGGCGTCCAATCGGCCGGCTTGGAGATCCACTTGCCCAGGTAGGGCTTCGAGATCTTGAGCACGTAGTCATGCGGCAAGTCGTCGGGCACGAGCACGCCGCGGTCCGGGTTCTCGATGATCCACATGGCGGCGGCTACGACCGCGATGGCGACCTGCATGGTGGTCGCGTTCTGGTGCGGCACCAGGCGGCGCGACTCCTCGATGCTGAGGTCGCTGCCAATCCACCATGAGTTGTACGCATGGCCCATGAGCAACGCGCCCAGGATGTCGGAGCCGCTGATGATGTCGTCGTTGAGGATGCGCTGCTGCTCCACGAGCCGGTAGTCGTAGCCGCGCAACTCGTTCAGCGAGGCAATGGCCGAGTCGGACGGACAGTAGGCGTAGTGCACGGTGGGCCGGTAAATCGCCTTGCCGTTCTTCCACACCGTCAAACGATCGGAGATGGTGAAGGCTTCGCCGTGACGCACCACCATGCCGTGGATGCAGTAGTCGGGCACCCAGGAGGAGACCCACGTATTCATGCCCATGCGGGCGAGGCAAATCTGGTTGCGCGGCCCGTCCTTGTGCTCGTAGGCGAGCGGCGGCAACTCCTTTTCGTGCGTGCCCCAGCCCATTTCGGCCGTGGTGGTGCCTTCCTCGCGGAAGCCCTCGACGCTCCAGGTGTTGACAAATTCGTTTACCTGCTTCGGCTTGTCGGTGATCTGGGTGTCGCGTTCGCTGACGTGAATCACTTTCACGCCAAGCTTCATCGCCAGGTGGTTGAATTGCTGCTCCGCCATGAGCCGCCGGATTTCGTCGGCGGCCTTGCCTTTAACCTTGCGGTCCTTGATCACGCGTTTGCCGATGTCCAGCAAGCCTTGCTTGGTGAAGTGCGAGATGAGGCCCGGGTTCGCGCCGTGTTCCACGACCGCCGTCGGGCCGGGCTTGGACCACTTGGAAATCATGCGGCGGATTTGCATGTGCCGCCAGTAGAGGGTCATCTTTTGGGGCGGGGCGCCTTTGGCGTTCTCGTACGGGTCCCACAGCTCGACCGAGGCGTTGATGTAGAGGACGCCGTGGTCATGGCACCACTGGAGGATGTCGCAGCAGTCAATATTCCACGCCAGGTCAATCAACAAATCACCCGGTCCGAGGTACTTGCCCAGCCGCGCGCCCATGTTGGCGCGCGTGATGCGCTCCTGCGCAAACTTCACTCCGCGCTTGAGCCAGGGCGAAAGCAGGCTGCGGCGGTTCTCGAAGTCCACCACCGTAATCTGCTTTGCGGGCACCTTGATATGCTTGACCAAAATGGGGAGGGTGCATTGCGCCACCGCCCCATAACCAACGACTAGTATCTTCTGGTTGAATGCGAGCATAGCTATTGATTGATAAAAGACTCGGTGCCGTCAAGCCTGTTCCCTTCAAATGTTGATTGCCGCCCCGCAGCGCGTATGCATGAAGGTGTGCGGGCATTCTGCCCGCTTGTCTGGCCCGCCATCCGCAAAGCGGGCAAGATACCCACGCGCCTCCGGCAGCTTCATGCATGCGCGCTAGCCGCCCCGTCGCCGTCTTGCTTGCCCTTTGACATCGCAGCACTCGTTTGGCAGCCTCGGGGCTTGCTGAGCGAGATCCAAATGCAAGTTCTCCTCACCGGCGCAACGCCAATGCCATGCCGGTGCGCCAAGTCAAGTGGCTGTCGCTTGGGCCTCACTCGCGTGTCACCCGGTCTGCCGTCCACCCGCAGCGCGGTGATGTTCGGTGCCTGCAGATCGCCAGAACTCCTGGGCAAGATAATCAAGCCCCGGCCTGAGGCCTGAGATTGTGAAACTGAAATCCACACTGCCATGAATACTCTCATCCGGAAGCGCCTGCTCGTCCGCTCCTTCATGCTGCTCTTGCTCTGCGCCAGCGCCAGCCCTGCTCCGGCCCAGGCCAAAGCCCCGAAGCTCCCGGCTCGTTCACCCCTCCACTTCGCTGACTACAATTCCGAGCCGCGCAGCCAGGATGGCCACGTGGACGGTGACGCCCTGTTGGCGCGTCTCAAGGAGTTGCACGTGACCACCTATTACTGGCTGATCTGGCACGCCGCGACAGACTGGGACGACCTGAAGCTCTTCCTGCCTAGAGCGGCCCGAGCGAACATTGAAATCTGGGTCTATCTGGTGCCGCCGACCGAAAGCCCCCCCTTATACGGCACTAGCTATTCCGAACCGTTCCGGCTGGACTACGGGCGCTGGGCGGAGGAGATCGCGCGTCTCTCTCTCCAGCACACCAACCTGACCGCTTGGGTGATTGACGACTTCTACGGGAACCACCAGTTCTTCACGCCCGCGGTCGTCCGCGACCTGCAGCGACGGGGCAAGGGAATCAACCCACGGCTTGCCTTCCTGCCGCTGATGTACTTCGGAGAGATTCGGCGCCAGTTTGTCCAGGATTACCGTGAGGTCATTGATGGCGTCGTGGTCGCCTACCCGCGGGATCGCACGGAGATGGACCACGCGTGGGCAATTTTGAACGACGACGCCGTCGTCTTGCCGGGCGAACTGAGTTTCCCGGCGAACACGCCCTCGCAGCCGGGCGACTTTGTCGAAGCCAGCCTGCCCGCCAGGGTCTCACCGCTTGGACCGCGGCGGATCAGCTTCCAGGAGCGGGACGATTTCACCGGCCCGACCGCTGGGTACCACTTCAAACAGCTCCTGGTCAACAAAACCGTTGTGTGGGAGGAGGACGTGGCCGGGGGCACCAACGCCTGGCGACGCATCACGGTGGAACTGCCCGCGGCCGTACCGGGAGGCGACGAGTCCACGCTAGCGTTTCGTCTGCTGGACAAGAAAGGTGTCGGCAACTTCGGGGTGCGATGGCAGCTCAAGGATCTGCGGGGGGAGGGGATCAAAGGAACCGCCGGCCTCGATCGCCCGCAGAAATGGCAGGTGACCCAGCGCGGCCCCTTCGAAGCGGGCTTCGGGGACCGGTTGAAGACGCCCCAGCACCGCTTCCATGTCCCCTTCATCGTTATGACCGCCGGCCAGGCTGGCGAATTCAAGCTGCGCCACGGCGAGCCCGCCAGCCCCGAGCGCATGGCTGAGTGGCTCCGGTTCTGCCTCGAGGCGTGGAGTGAGGGCAAATGCGACGGGGTAGTCACCTACTGCCTCGACAAAACACCCGGCAGCCGGGTGTTCGACCTTGCCCGCGACTTGTTCGGCCAATACAGGCCGAAAAGGTAGGGCGGTCTCTGCCCTTTCACCGCCGGGTGAGTTGGTTCCGCAACTCGCTAAGCGCCGCAGTCCATTAGGGCAGTCCCATATCCCCAAATCGGATTGCCGCCCCCGGGGAAACCAGTGTTGTGTCCATTTTTGAGACAGTGATGGCTTCCGAGCGCAGCCCCCATAGCTCCGAGTGCCAGTGTGACAACGCTCTGACACCCGTGATACCCCAGTGTGTATCCCATGGGGAGCGCTCCCCATGGGATACACACCGGGGTCCCGCTGGATTGCCGCCGTCCCATCGCCGTGGCCGGCCTGGGTGGGGGGGGGATGCTGCGGGTTGTCATTTGCGGTTCGGCCAAGGACGCCGTCTCAAAACCTACCCGGCGAGCAGACCCCACCTCGCACCCCGGGCAAGCGGCGCTAGTCCGCACCAGATTAGCGGGATGGGATTCTCCTTGTGTTCCATTGTGAATTGTGCTAATCCTTAATCGTCGTTCCGAAAACGGACGCCACCCATGAAAGCACGAGCCTTGAGCGCCTTCCTCGCGTTTAGCTGTCTCATCACGGTCTCCGGGCAGAGCACCGTTGCCTACTTCAGCGGCCCCTCATTTCAAGTGCCTCTTGAGTTCGCAACTGCTATAGACCTCAACCAGGACGCCGCTGCCGACTTCTCGTTTTGGTCAACCCGCCCACTCATCACAACGGATTATCCAAGCAGTGGCGGCGCTTGGCCATATTGCGTTGGCGCGCTGGGCACCAACCAAATGCTGATTACGGGCTACGATGCGCTCCTCCAGCCTTTTGGCGCGGAAATCGGCAGCGATGCGCCGCCCACCAGCGGTTGGGCTACGCCGCCGTGGTGGGGTGCGGGGTTGGCCGCTTACTGGTGGAGCCGCTATGGAGCAATCATTGGGGATCAGATTGTTTATTCGGGCTGGAGTGGCCCGTTAGGGAACCTTGGGGTGGCCTATATGGGGGTCCGTGTATGTAGTACTGGCGGCCCCCGCTACGGTTGGGTTCGTGTTCGGTTGCCCCGACCATACGCTGGCCCAGGCATTAACCTGTTTGAGTACGCGGTTACAGTCGTGGACTGGGCCTACGAGACCTGCCCGGATAAGCCCATCCGCGCCGGGGACATTGGTTCAGCCGGCGAATCCGTCCAGTTCACAGTCGAATGGTCCAGCCCGCGCCACGAGGCAGGCAGTGCGAACCCGGAAGTTGGCACCGGCTCTTTCATCCTTACGGGCAATACGCTGCGCGGCGAGCTGGACCTGGCGGGTCAATTCACCTCCGCGCACATCGTCGGCCCGGGGAATCCTCGCCAGCGATCGGAGCCCTTATCTGACTTTGGCCAGCCGCTCGTCTCCAATGTCGGCCGCACTGCCTTCTTCAGCGAGGTGACTCTCACCTCTTCGCAGGTCAAGCACCTGTTCCAAGGCAAGTATTCTGTGACCGTTGACAGCGGCGGTCTTACAGGTCGAATTGAGCCTGTTGTACCTGTTCATAGGACTGGCAGGCATTCGGCAAACAGCGCCCGAGCCCCCAGGGAAGGTTGCGCGGTCTCGCCGAGACCGCAGCCGCATGGCCTACTCGGTCAACGAGTCACACCTCCCGTCCCAGGCAAGCGGCGCTAGTCCGCACCAGATTAACCGCTTGCCGGTCCCGCCAAACCGTGCGATAGACAGGTTGTGACTAATGGTCACGCGATGAGCGACACTGTTTCGCAACGGCCCAACCCGAAGTACGCGTGGCGCGAGGTGGCCCACGAGGGACTGCCCAAACGCTCCGCCTCGGAGCGGGTGGCCGATTTCCTCGAGATCTACGGCCTCTACGACGAGGCGACCGCCCGCGAGCAGGCGAGCCGCTGCATCCAATGTCCCAACCCGAGCTGTGTTACCGGTTGCCCTCTCTGCAACCCTATCCCGCAGTGGATGTTGCTGACCGCCGAGGGCCGGTTCCTCGAAGCCGCCGCCGTGCTGGGCTCCGTCACCAACCTGGCGGAAATCTGCACTCGGATGTGCCCCACCGAACGCCTTTGCGAGGGTTCCTGTGTCCTGAACGGCGTGTCCGAGCCGGTCTCCATCGGCGCCATTGAGCAGTTTCTCGCCGAGTATGCTTTTGCCCACGGGCAGGCTGGTGCGAGCACCGCCCCGCCCAACGGCCTGCGCGTCGCGGTGGTGGGCTCCGGGCCGGGCGGTCTTGCGTGCGCCGATGAACTTGCCCGGCGCGGTTATGCCGTCACCATCGTTGACTCGGCGCTCGTGCCGGGGGGGCTGCTGGTGAACGGCACGCCGGCGTTCAAGGTGGAATACTCCATCGTCCAACGCCGCATTGAAGTGCTGCGGAAGCGGGGCGTGGTCTTCCGCCTGGGCCTTAAGCTCGAGGAGAATCTTGATTTCGGACAATTGCGCAGCGAGTTCGATGCTGTCTTCCTTGGGTTCGACTCCCGCAAAGCCCGGACCTTGCAGGTTCCCGGCGCCGACCTCCGGGGCGTCATCCAGGCCCTGCCATTCATCCTCCAAAAGACCACGCCCGTGGTGCTGGACCTGCCGGTTATCGAAGTCTCCGGCAAGCGCGTCGTAGTCGTGGGCGCCGGCGACACAGCGATGGATTGCCTGCGCGCCGCCATCCGCTACGGCGCAAGCGAGGCCGTGTGCGTCTATCGGCGTGCCGAGCCGGATATGCCGTGCACCCGCCACGAATACGATAACGCCCGCGAGGAAGGTGCGCGATTTGTGTTCCAGGCGGCACCGGTGGCTGTGCTGGGAAACGACCAGCGCCAGGTCGCCGGCCTGCGGCTCATACGCACGGAGCTCGGCCTGGCGGATTCCAATGGGCTCCGCCCAATCGTGGTTCGCCCGGGCACGGAGTTTGACATGCCGGCGGATTTGATTGTGCTGGCGCTGGGCTTTGATCGCGTGCCCTGCCCGCACTCGGGCGAGCTCAGCGACCTCGCTGTCAACGATTGGGGGGGCGTGACAGTGGATTTGAACCAGATGACCAGCATCCCCGGGGTATTTGCCGGCGGTGATATCGTCCGCGGCCCGAGCCTCGTGCTGCACGCAGTCCGCGATGCTCGCCGGGCCGCCCAACAAATCCACGCTTACCTTTCCGAGCGGCACCAGCCGGCCCGCGCTTAACCGCTACGCGGATCGGCGGCGCGCTGCTTAACCTCTGCCACCGCGTGTTCGAAGCCGCGTTGTGCCAGCGGTGAGAGTTCCTCCCCGATGCCAATGTCCTCGACGGGGATGGTCAGCCACCAGGCCTCGGGCGCATGGCCAAACACGTCCCGCGCCACCGCCAGCAAAGTCGCCGGGCTGGCCGCGTGGGCCATGATTTGAGAACTCGCCGCGGGCAAGAGCTTGCGCATTTGCACTTGGCGTGGCGCATCCACTGCCGCATCCACAAAAATGACGAGGCGCGCTTCCGAAACCGCCTCCGCGAGTTCGGGCGTCAGCAACGGGCAAACCAGCGCGCGAACGCCCGGCAGCGCCAGCGATGCCACCGTTTCCGCCACCCTGGGCCCTACACCGTCATCCCGCCGCAGCGTGTTGCCGTAGCCGATGACCAGCAGGGCTGCTGGCAGTTCTGGTTCTGCCGGTGCCATCCTAATCGGGGTTGCGCCAGGAGCGGGGCGTGGGCTTGGGACCGGGTGGCCGGCCCTCGATCTGCGCGACCAGCCAGTCGAAACCGTCGAGGTTGTCCTGCAGGCGGACCTGGGCATCCTCGTCGGTGTGGTTCAGAATGCCAAGCGGGCCGTGCCAGCGGCTATCGCGTATGATGCGCAGCAGCTTCAGGTCAAGGTCCCCCTGGCCAAGGGGCAAAATCTTCTTGCCGAGCTTCTCCCCATCGCGGGTCATGCCATTGAGGTTGAGCGCGAGCAGGTGAGGTTTCATCTTACTCAGCAAGGCGGGGAAACGGTCGAGGTGATCATGGCCGTGGTGCAGGTTATAGACAATGCCCACATTGGTGACGCCCCGCTGCCTCAGAAACTCAATGACGGCGATTTGGTTTTCCGGGTCGCCAAGCCAAGCCCCGTGGTTATATAGGGCGACCGGGCTGCCCAGTTTGGCCCCCGCCTCGGCGATGAGACGGATGCGCGCCGCCTCCGCTTCAACGCGGGCTTCCTGCTCCGCATGGTTCCTGGTCGGCTGGCCCCCTCCACTGACCCAAAGCTGGACGCCGCGCAGATTGTGGCGCCGGAGCACGTCCAGGATTAGCCGCGCTTCGTCGTTCATCTCCCAGGGGAACCACCACGCCAGCAGTCGGACATCGTGACGCCTGAGCGCCTCGATTTCAGCATCGAACGTCGGGATGTGATTGGCGCGGTAATCGTAGGCGAACAACTTAAGGCCCAGCTTCTCGAGCATCGCCGCCCGTTCTTCCGGCCCGCGCGCTTTGGCGTCGAACGGCACAATGCACCAGGCGGCCAGGTTCGTCCGGGCAAATAGGCGGTAATCGCCCTTGTTTGGCAGGACCGGCTCAGCGGCGCGGAAGACGAGAGACGCTGAGGCGCAGGTCCAAATCAGGAGGCAGAGGATCACCTGCATCAGGGTGCCGATATTTCGGGAGTAAGGATTCATATGTTTCGCAGTCGTTGGATATCTCCGCGGGCGTCATCTGCCGGTCCAGACCGGCGCCAGCCAGGCGACTGGTTTGGCCGGTTTGGCGCCTGGCGCATCGCCGCCTCCGGCATTCCACACTCGTACAAAGAAGTACCTGTTGGTGGCATCCGTGATCGTGGGTTTCCACGTCACAGAATAGGCGGGTGTGGGAGTGTAAGCCTGCACTATCGCGCCGCCGTCCTTTACAATGTCTATCTTTGTGAGCTTGTCCCCAGGCCGGCCGGTGTCGGGATCACTGATGGAGATGTCAAACTGGAATGAGTCCGGGCGATGAAGTGTCGAGCCCATGATCGCGCCGTTCACCGTGTAGCGGCATTGGATGTTGCCTTCCAGCGAGGCATAAGTTCGCCGGTGCTTCATGGCGTCCAGAATGGCCGCCTTGGTCCGGGCGTTCGCCAGTACGAACGTGCGGGAAGTATGATGCGTGATGCCCCAGAAACCGTGGTTGTCGAGGCCGCATACGGGCGACACTTTCCAACCCTTGTCCAAGGCGTTTACAAAGGCTTCATAGTGGACCCGGTTGTTGGAATTGATGACCTCCAACAGGGTGAGGATGTCCGCGACTTGAGGGTCGCACCAGGCCCAGTCGTTATAGCCGTGGGGCCCAGGGTGATTAAAGCTGGCAACCACCGGGCCATCACCATTGGGCGGGACGGTCTTGAGCCACTGGTATAAGTAGGGGAGGTCCACGCCTGGCGCCAGGGCGTTCAGGTATTCGCTGCTGTTGATGACATTCAGGTGCCCGGTCCCGTTCGGGCCGTTGTTTTCCGAGTGCTCATAGCCGGCGATGGCCACGAAACGGGCATCCGTGGCGGCGGCGGCGTCACGCTTGGCGGCTACCCAGGCCGCATTAGTGCGGCTCGGCGGTTGAAAGGTGGCTTCCTGGGAGTGATCGGTTGTGGTGTAGAAATCGTAGCCCTTGGACTTGGCCAAGGCATAGTGCGCCGAGGGCGGGCCTTGATATTTCTGCCAGTCCGGTTTCAGCACCTTGGCCTTCGCTGCCTTCTGCTTGCTCGCGCCCGGCTCCGGAACGGGTTTGCCATACTGCTCGCCGTGGCCCCAGGTGTTCGCGGTGTGGGAGTGCGTGTTGCCGGCATAGATATGGTATTGAGGCAAAGGCGCGCCGGCCTGGCCCAGGGCGACGCCGCCGGCGACCGACAGGCCGGCCAACGCCGCAATCAAGGAAAACGCCTGAGCGTTCGAGCGATTCATCCGTCATATCTATACTGCCCAAGCGATGCCGGCAATCCGAGAGAGCCCGCCGTTGCCCGGCCAGGCAACCGCGCGATCCGACTTGGGCGCCGAGCGTGGTTGGACGAAGAACAACATGACGGCGCGCGTGAAGCAGCTCAGGTTCGGGCGTGGAGGAAAATGCGCCGCACCTCGGCGTTGAGTTGTTCTTCCGTCCGATCCGGATGCTGGGCGCGCAGCCCCGCCAGCTTCAGCTTGCGCGCCGACCAGTCGAGTTGCTCCGCAAGCCGCAAGCGCCGCTCGCCCGGCATGCCGCGAAAGATCTTAACCTGCTTGGGACCGCTTGTTTCGTCAGGCAGCATCAACCACAGGATGCGCCCGAACCTGCAACAAAGCAAGCGTGACGCCCGACTGAACGGCCTCCCAAGCCGCGCAGTTTGCAGACTCCCCGCCCCTATTATTACCCGAGCAATCGTCGTCCTCGTTCGCCGTCTAACCCTCGATAACCGCCCAAGTCAACCGCGTGCCAGTTCGTCCAGGACTGCCCCGCCGGGGCCAATGAGCCGGATGTGCAAGGGCATCTGTCCGACGGCGTGCGTGGAGCAGCTCAGGCAGGGGTCGTAGCAGCGGATGCCGTGCTCGACGCGGTTGAGCATGGGCTCGGTTATCTTGTTGCCGCGCACGTAATGGCGCGCGATCTGAGCGACGGTCTGATTCATCGCCAGGTTGTTCTGGCCGGTGGCGACGATCATGTTGACCTTCTTGAGCAGGCCGTCGCGGTCCACGGTGTAATCGTGGAAGAGCGTGCCGCGGGGGGCCTCGCTGACGCCCACGCCGCGGAGGCTGTTGATGCCAGCGTCGGCGCGCAGGTCTTCGCTGAGCAGGTCGGCATCGTCCATGTAGGCCTCGACGCGCTCGATTGAGGTCAGGATTTCAATCAGACGCGCATAGTGATAATGGAAGGACGAGATCACCGCGTTGTCGCCGCGTGTCAGCTTCTTGAACTTCTTCAGCTCGGCGTCGGCCTTGGGCGTGCCCATCTGCTCAGCCACGTTCAGGCGGGCCAGCGGCCCGACCCGGTACATGCCGTCCGGGATGCCCAGGGGCGAATAATAGGGCGACTTCAGGTAGGAGGACGTTTGCACCGATTCGCTGATGTATTCGTAGTACTTCTGCGGATCGAGCTGGTCGGCGATCACACTGCCGCTGCTATCGGTGAACCGAAGCTTGCCGCCGTGATGTTCCCAGCCGCCATCCGGATCCACCAGCCCCATGAAGAGGGAGGGGAAGTTGCCAAAAATCTGGACTTCCTTCTTGTGCGTTTCGAGCACCTTCTTGAAGAGGTCGAATGCCGTCGCAATGGTGGCATAGGCTTCGGGCAGCCAGGCGCGGAGGCGCGCGCGGTCTTGCTCGGTGATGGAGCTGCGGACACCGCCGGGCACCGCCCAGGCCGGGTGAATCTTCTGGCCGCCGAGCACCTGGATGATCTCCTGGCCGAATTGGCGGAGTCGGATGCCGGCGCGGGCCAGGTCGGCGTTCGAGGCGATCAGGCCAAATACGTTCCGCGTGGCCGGGGGCGTGTCCCAGCCGAGCAGGAAATCTGGCGCGCTCAGGTGGAAGAAGCTCAAGGCATGGCTCTGGATGATCTGGCCGAGGTTCATGAGCCGGCGCAGCTTGTCGGCGGCGGGCGGGATATCAACGGCCATGATGGCGTCGCCCGCCTTGGCCGCAGCCAGCAAGTGGCTCACGGGACAGATACCGCAGATGCGCGGGGTAATGCCGGGCATCTCGCTGTAGGGCCGGCCCTCGCAGAACTTCTCGAACCCGCGGAACTCCACCACGTGGAACTCGGCGTCGGACACATTGCCGGCGTCGTCCAGGAAGATGCTGATCTTGGCGTGGCCCTCGATGCGGGTCACGGGGTCAATGACAATACGTTGAGCCATAACGATCCTATCCAAATTTGAGCTGGGGACCTTCAAGCTGCGGCTCCTTGCCTTCGAGCACTTGGACCAAGAAGGCCTTGATGCGGTCGGCCGGCGGGGGGCAGCCGGGCAGGAAGTAGTCCACCCGCACGGCTTCGTGCACGGGTATCACCCGGGGCAGGAGCACCGGGACGATGCCCGGCTCGTTGGGCAGGCTTGGGTTGTTCTGAGCGCACTCGATGTAGGCGCGCTGCAGGACGCTTTCCGCGTTCCCCAGGCCGAGTTGGTTGCGGATGGCGGGCACGTTGGCCGTGACCGCGCAGTCGCCGAACGAGACAAGGACTTTGGTCCGCTCCCGAACTTTGTGGAGCAGCTCCAGGTTATCCGCGTTGCAGATGGCGCCCTCGATCAGGCACACGTCCACGGCCTCGGGGTATTCCTTCACGTCGATGACGGGGCTGTATACCAATTCGACCCTGGTGGCCAGTTCGATCAAGAACTCGTCCAGGTCCAGAAACGACATGTGGCAGCCGGAACAGCCGCCGAACCAAACTGTGGCCAGGCGCAGGAGCGCCGGCCGGCCGGTGTCCGGCTTCGCTTCCATTTCGTGCTTCGTTTGCATACTAGTCGGCAATCCACTGTTTTTTCTCGCGGGCGGTGACGATGAATTCGAGCTTGGTGCGGTCGCGCTCCATCTCGGCCACCGTCGAGCCTTTGTTGAACAGGGCACCGGTCGGGCAGGACATCACGCACTTGCCGCACTTGGTGCACGTGTCCGAGGCGCCCCAGGGCTGATTGAGGTCGGTGATGATGCGGGCGCGGCTGCCGCGGCCGGAGACGTTCTTGGTGCCCGCGCCTTCGATGTGCCAGCAGACGCGCACGCACCGGCCGCAGAGGATGCACCGGTTGTGGTCCATCCCAAAGAGCGGATGCGTGATGTCCACCTCCCACTGAGGGAAGCGGTAGTCGAAGCGCACGTGGTCCATGCCCTGGCTGTAGGCCAGCGCCTGCAGTTCGCAACGGCCGTTGGACACGCAGACCGCGCAGACATGATTCCGCTCGGCGAACAGCAGCTCCAGCGTCATGCGCCGGTACTTGCGCAGCCGTTCGCTGTTGGTCTTGATATCCATTCCTTCGCTCACCTTGGTGGTGCAGGCGGGCAGCAGCTTCGAGACGCCCGTCACCTCCACCAGGCAAAGCCGGCAGGCGCCGACATCATACACGCCTTCCAGGTGGCAGAGCGTCGGGATGGTAATGCCCGCGTCCCGAGCGGCATCCAGGATGGTTGCGTTCTCGTCGGCGCTGACTTGTTTCCCATCAATCGTTAAAGTTTTTGCAGCCATAGGTTAGCTCCAGTGCGTGGGTCAGGTTGCCGGGGCCGGCGCCGGTTTGGGCGCGCTGCCGTTTCCGCCGGGCCCGCCGTGAATATCGGCCTTGAGCAGGTCGGTATACTCCTTGCGGAAGAACCGGAGCGTGCTCAGCACCGGGTTGGGCGCGGTCTGGCCCAAGCCGCACAGGCTGGTGCTCCGCACCATCTCGCAAAGGTCTTCAAGCTTCTGCAAGTCGCGCGCGGTGGCCTTGTGTCCCAGGATTTTCGTCAGGAGGCCGTGCATTTGCACGGTGCCGGCCCGGCAGGGGATGCACTTGCCGCACGACTCGTCCATGCAGAATTCCATGAAGAAGCGGGCTACGTCCACCATTTGCGTGGTCTCGTCCATCACGATCATGCCGCCCGAGCCCATGATCGAGCCGAGTTTGGTCAGCGAATCGTAGTCCACCGGCGTATCGAGCGCGTCGGCCGGGATGCACCCGCCGGACGGCCCGCCCGTTTGCACCGCCTTGATCCTGCCGCCGTCAGGGGCGCCGCCGCCCATGGTCTCGACGATCTTGCGCAGGGGCGTGCCCATCGGCACCTCGATCAGGCCGGTGTTGGTGATCTTGCCGGCCAGCGCGAAGACTTTGGTGCCTTTGCTCTTCTCGGTGCCAATGCTCGTGAACCAATCGGCGCCCTTGCGAATAATCGGCGCCACGTTGGCGAAGGTCTCGACGTTGTTGATCAGGGTCGGGCAGGTCCACAGGCCGCTTTCGGCCGGGAAGGGCGGGCGGGGCCGCGGGGCGCCGCGTTTGCCTTCGACCGAGGCCATGAGCGCCGTCTCTTCGCCGCAGACGAATGCGCCGGCGCCGATGCGCAAGTCAATGTTGAAGTTGAAGGGCGATTCGAAGATGCCGGAGCCGAGCAAGCCTTGCTGTTTTGCCTGTTTGATGGCCGCCTGCAGACGGCCAATGGCCAGCGGATACTCCGCGCGCACGTAAATGAAACCCTGGTTCGCGCCCACGGCGTAAGCCGCGATCGCCATGCCTTCCAGCACGCAGTGCGGGTCGCTTTCCAGCACGCTGCGGTCCATGAACGCGCCGGGGTCGCCTTCGTCCGCGTTGCAGATGACATACTTCTGCGGGCTGGCCGTCTTGGCGACCGTCGCCCACTTCAGGCCGGTCGGATAGCCCGCGCCGCCCCGCCCGCGCAGGCCGCTCTGGACCATTGTGTCCAGCACTTCTTTGGGAGTCATCTCCCGCAGCACATCGTGCAGGGCCTGGTAGCCATCCGCCGCGATGTAGGACTCGATGCGTTCGGGGTCCACGATGCCGCTGTTGGCCAGCACGATGGGAAACTGCCCGGTAAAGAACGGATGGCTGGGATCGCCGCGCTCCACCTTGGTCTTTCCGCCCTTCAGCGTGCCGATTAGCGACGGCGCATTCTCCGGGGTGACCTTCACGTATAGCGGGCCCTGGCCTTCGGGGCTGACCTGGACGGTTGCGCCCGGCTCGTGGGTGTCCACTTGCACCAGCGGACCCTGGCAGCACAGTTTCATGCAGCCGACCCCGCGCACCTCGACCTGGTCCTCCAGGCCCGCTGCTTTGACAGCCTTGTCCAGGGCATCCTTGACGCCTTTCGAATCGGACGACATGCAGCCGGCCGCCATGCAGCAGCGGATGACGTGCTTCTTCCGCGAGGCGCGTTCCTTCCTGGCTATCTCAACTAGGTCATCAATGTCCATGGCCGGTCCATCCTTTCACATATTGGAGCGCCGATTCGGGGGTTTGACGCGGGGTGACGGTTCCGTCGTAAACCACCGCCGGGGCAATGCCGCACGCCCCAATGCAGCGGGCCGTGAGCAGCGAGAGTTCGCCGTCCGGCGTTGTTTCGCCGGCCTTGATCTTTGCCTTGTTCTCGATTGCGGCCAGCACCTTGTCCGCCCCTTTGACATAGCAGGCGGTGCCCATGCAAACGACGCAGCTATGCTTGCCCTTCGGTTTGAGGGTGAAGAAATGGTAGAAGGTGGCGACTCCATACACCCGGCTGGTGGGCAGTTTCAGCCGGTAAGCGATGAACAGCAGCAAGTCGTCTTCGAGAAAGCCGAACAGCTCCTGCGCTTTGTGCAGCACCTCGATCAGCGCGTCCTGCCGGAACTGATGCTTCTTGATGTGCACTTCAAGAATCTTGAAGCGTTTATCGCCGCTTGCGTGCTCCAGGACGCTGGGCAGCCGGTTCTTCTTCTTTCGGGATAGCGTGGCAATCATATCGCTTAACGGGAAGGGTATGGTATTCGCCCCTGTCGTTCAGGTGCAGAGGCCTTCATCCATTCCCGAGCAGCAAGGTAGCACCGGCAGTTAGTTACGCTGTGCATGGATTGTCATTTGATAATCCTTTTTTGTGCAGCGCGAACCGCGCAAGAGCAGCGATGGCATTGTGCTGCGCGGGTGTGGCACGCAAGGGAACCTCGCCAGATGCACCCCGGACCCACACCGTGGGTGCACACCCGACAAATTGGGGATTCACGGCGTATGTCGTTGGTTCCACAGGGTTTACACGCCTGCCACCAGAACCTGCGTTGCGGCTCCCGTGCCAACCTAACTGTCTGTAATACAAGGACTTAAGCGGGCGCCAAACATTTTCTATCTTCCGGGCCGCCCGCGGTGTAGGGTGTGCGCCATGAATACCAACCTTTCCCGCCGTTCAGCCATGCGCAGGATTGCCGGCGGCACCGCGGCCCTGGCTGCGGCTGCCAATTTGCCCTATCGCCTCGACGCCGCCGATGACGCCAGCCGTCCCCGGCTTAATGGACACATCCGCCATTCCGTCTCCGCCTGGTGCTATGGCAGCTTATTCAACGGTGGCAAGGACAAGCCCGCCAAAATGACATTCGAGGACTTCTGCCGCGAGTGCCACAAGCTGGGCCTCGAATCTGTCGAGCTGCTCGGGGCGGACCAATGGCCGGCAGTGAAGAAGGCGGGTCTCACCTGCGCGATGTGCAACGGCCCGGACAGCATCCCCTACGGCTGGAACCGCCAGGAGCACCACGACGACCTGCTCGCCAAATTCGAGCAAGCCATTCCCCAGGTGGCCGCAGCCGGCTTCGACAACATCATCACCTTTTCCGGCAACCGCAGAGGCAGGAGCGACGAAGAGGGCCTGGAGAATTGCGTTAAAGGGCTGAAGCGCCTCGCGCCGATTGCCGAGCGGCACAAGGTGACTGTGGTCATGGAGTTGCTCAACAGCAAGCGCGACCATAAGGACTACATGGCCGACCACACCGCGTGGGGCGTCGAGGTCTGCAAACGCGTCGGCTCCGAGCGCCTCAAGCTGCTCTATGACATCTACCACATGCAGATCATGGAGGGGGATGTCATTGCCACCATCCGCGAGAGTTACCCCTACATCGCCCACTACCACACCGGCGGCGTCCCCGGCCGGAACGAGATCAACGAGACCCAGGAGATCAATTATCCCGCCGTGATGAAGGCCATCCTGGCGACGGGCTACAAAGGGTTTGTGGGCCAGGAATTCGTCCCCAAGGGCCCCGATCCCCTCGCGTCTCTGAAGCAGTCCGTCCTCATCTGCGACGTGTAAGCCCTCTGGGCAGGACCCACGCTCCCCTGCGCGCCGCGCCTGGTTCAGCCGGCAGCGGATTCGCCCACCTGGCTCTGCTGCTTTACCTGGGGCCTTCCTTGTTCCTGGAGTCTGTCTGTACGGCGCAAGGGCCGCCATTTCCGGCGGCCCTTGGCTGTGTAGTTTAGAAGAACCTGCTGCCGATACTCACGCCGTCCGGCGACGGGCGATCCACATCAGCCCCAGCCCGCCGAGCAGCCCCAGCAGAGCGGAGGAAGGCTCGGGAACAAGGGTGGTAAAGTTGTACTCCGTTCCCCCCGCCAAGCGGTCAACGTTCCCGGCATCAATCCGCCAGAAATACTGGGTGCCCAAAGACAGCGGCGCCAGGGATTCCGGATCCCACGAGGTTGTGCCTTCGGCGAGAGTCGCCACCTTCGTCAGCGAGCCGGACGTGGTGCCGAACCACACATCGAAGAACGAGTTGTAGCTTCCTGCCGTCCAGCTCAGGTCATTGCCGGCGCCGGTCAAGGCGATGTCCGTCGCGTCGTCGGGAAGAATCGCGTTGTAGGTGACGGCTGCCGGGGCGCTCGCCGCCCAAGCGACCGAGTCAAAAGAGGCCCGCTTGCCCCCTGTCCCCGTTCCAGGAGTAGCCAAACGCGTCGAGTAGGCCGTGCCCTGGTTGAACTTCAGACCGGCTCCAAGCAGATTCCAAGCATTGCCTCCGGATGTCTGAGCCGGCGACACGACCACCGCCGCACCCGCGTTGTTGACCGTCCAAATCGGGGGCATATTCTGGGCTACCGTGACGTTCACCCAAGTTGCATATACGTCGTAGTAACCGCCGTAACCGGTCCCCGGTGTAAACGACCAGTCTCCCCACTTGATTGGGGTGGTGTCCCCAGCATAATAGGTGCCCGTTCCCGACAGAACTCCTCCCGTCCAGCCGGCCAAGGGGGCTGCCGTGCTCTTCGCGGTACTAACGGCAGGACCGTTCATTGTGAAATTCGGCGTATTCTGTGCGCCGCCGGTTGCGCGCGCTTCGAGCACATTAACGTAAAACGCGAGCGACTCACAGGCGAACGAACTCACCAGCGCTGCGGTTACAAGGACAACTTTAGTTCTCATAGTTGCAGGTTCTTCGATTTCGTGTTGTTCACTGAAAGACGCCCTCGGTCAAGCTACGCATCTCGACCGCGACGCCACATTCGTACTAAATTTAATGCGAGCATGGCCAAAACCGCCCTGGCATGCAAGAAGAATTTTCATAAATTTTGGGGGACCTGCATCGCAATTCAGTTCCGGGGTGGTACGGTAGGGGGTCAATGGTCAGGGATTGCAACCTCCTGTGCTCCGACGGGCAAAAGAGGGCAGGCCGGAGAGGGGGGGAGGCTGACCGGGTGGCCCTGTGCTGAAGGCTCCGCTGGCAGGCGACAATGCCAACTGCGCCGACAAGGTCGGTTGGGAACAGTTTGAGTGCCGTACGAGCCAGGGGAACGGCGTGAGAGCGGCACTGAGACGGCCACTAGACGGCCACTAGACGGCCACCCCATGGCCACTAGATGGCCGGGAGCAATTTTGGGACCCAGCCATCGGCGGCTTTAGGGCGGGCTGTCCGGCCTGCTTCTGAGGGGCAGACGGCTGACATTGTGATGCTAAAGTCCCCCCCCGGCCGTGCCTGCTCTCCTGCTCCCTGGGAAGTTGGGGACTCCTTACGAGGAGCAGGGGACTGGAATGAGGGGCTGCGCCACTGAGGATAGAGGTTCAGGGCGCTTTGACGCAGCGGAAACCGTAGGCGTTGAAAAAGCCGAAAGGGCTTTCGAAGCCTCGCTTGGCGCAGCGGGCAAGGGTGTAGTCGTCGCTCCATGAGCCGCCCCGCAGCACACGGTATTCCCCGGAGTTCGGCCCGCGGGTGTCATTGTTGGCGGCGGCGGGATTTTCGTACCAGGCGGGGTCGTACCAGTCCCAACACCATTCCCACACATTGCCGGCCATGTCATACAAGCCATAGCCGTTGGGGGGGAACCAGCCGACGGGGCTGGTGTGGGGATAGGGGCCGGTATCAAAGATGGGGTTTTGCACGACATTGGCCCGATCATGGAAGAACTGGTCCGAGTCCTGCCAGGGGTAGTTGTGGCCGACGGCGCCGCCGCGAGCCGCTTTCTCCCATTCGGCTTCGGTGGGGAGGCGATAGCCGGTATTCCACTTGACCGAGGCGCTGTCCAGGTCGAGCTGGCCGGTGCGATAGACGTGGTTCTGGGTGGAATCAGTCCAGTAGGCGGGCACCAGGGATTCCTTTTCGGAGCGGGCATTGCACCATTTGAGCACGTCATGCCATGAAATTTCGATCACCGGGTGGTTGGGCTCCTTGCCGAACCCGGGGTTGTCGAACTCATAATCGTGGACGAGCGCCCATTGATAAACCTCATCCCAAAGCGCCTGGGTGACGAGGTTGGTCTCCATATAGAAGGCGCTGACGAAGGTCGTATGGAGCGGGAGTTCATCCGGCTCGGTGGTTCCAAGTGGATTACCCATGCTGAAGGGGCCGGCAGGTATGAAAGCAATCCCGGCAGGTTGCGAAGGCGCCAGGACTTGCACGCGGTAGAACCGCGCTTCGGCGCGCGGGGGCAGGGGGTCGAGGACGGAATAAGGGCTTTGGGTGACGAAGTGGTTGGTCAGGAGCAGCCAGTCGGGCTCGGTGAGGCTGGTGGCGTAGAAGACGAGGTTGGAGACACTGGCGTCGCTCTGGATGGTGAGGCGCGGCACCAGGGCATTGTCGGGCGAGCGGGGGACGAGGGTGATTTCGCTGATCCGGGGCGCGCTGGCAGCGTGTGCCGCGGCATGAAACCCGACCAGCAACAGAGTTATCAGCAGGCAGGTGTTTTTCATAGCATGGGCATTTTGTGGCTGTGAGTTCAGACTAACGTCCAGAGTGGCATAAGCCAGGCGTCCAGGCGAGCATTATCCTCCACGCGCGGTGGCGGTTGCTGGCGCGCATGCATGAAGCTGCCGGAGGGGCGCGGCCGCCTTGTCCGCTTTGCGGATTGTGGGCCAGACAAGCGGGCATGATGCCCGCGCGCCTTCATGCATACGTGCTGGCCGGCTATGCTCCGTGGCTTGAGGGGAGGCATGGCGGGGGGGCGGCAGCGGTTGCGGCCTAAGAGCCTGTTTGAAAATGTTAGACTAACGCCGGGTGTGGACACCCGGCCTACAGGGAATCGGCGAAATGGGGCGATGCTGCAGGCCCGGTCCCCTGACCGGGCGAATTCTCAAACAAGCTCTAAGTCTTGTCGGAACGCGTGATGATCTCCAGCTCGCCTCGCTCGTTGGAGCGGAAGGTGAGCAGGACCGCGTCCCAGGCAGCCGTGCCAGCCGCGGCATTCCTGGCATCAGCGTTCAAGCTGAACTCCAACGTTCCCGCCCGGAAGGGCACCCGGAGAACGCGAATGAGGCGGCTCCCCACCCTGGGCACCTTCTGGAGCAGTTGGAGGCCGGTTCCCTCCTGGTCGGCAACGTGGGCGTCGAACTCTTCCAGGTCGCTGGCGTCGGGGTATTGGCTGGCGAGGGTTTCGCGGAGCGTGGGGCCGGCGCCCGGATCGGCGGCCGACGGCTCCACGATGCGCAACGTCAGGTAGAAGCTCAGATCGGGACTCGTCAGCAAGAACAAGTCCTCGGAGGCGCGCTCGGGCCGGAGGCTGGACGGCACCATGAAGATGAACTCGTTGGTTCCGCTGCGGATGAACTGGCGGACCACCTGTTCATTGCCCACCACCTCGCCTGGGCAAATCCTGACCTCGAGCCGCGGCGGCTGATTACTGTCGGCATCGGAAGCACTGTCAGATTGACCGGCCAGGCGCGCCGGCACGAGCGCGGCGGCAACCACCAGGCAGGCCGACAGGACTCGAACGAAAGCCTTAGGGCTGCACATTGTAGGTGACCGTGTTGGGGGGAGGAGCGGCCCAGTTCAGGCGCACCAGCACCAGGGCGCAAGGAATGCCCGGGGGCTGCTTGGCCGGGTCCATGTAGTTGAGGTCATAGCTGAAGTCGCGGGTTGGGGGATCGTAGTAAGTGCCGGGGTTGACGAATTGGTGCGTGGCTTTCTCGCTCGTGAAGAGTTTCATGATCGCCGTGTTGAGGGTCAGCGTCCTGGCCGGATTACTCCAGTTCCAGTCCTCGAGCAGGCGCGTCAGGTTATGGATCCCGCCGCTGAATTGGGAGGCGGAAGAGCCGGTGGAGAGCACGTTGCCGGTGAGGATGGCCGCATTGATGGTCGTGTTCGCCGCATCACGAGCGGTGTAGCTGCCGGTGCTCTGGCTGTCCTGCCACGACGGGGAGAGAATGGTCAGGGCATCACTCATGACGGCGGCGGGCATCGCGGCGGTCGTGTTGGTGGTGCCCAAGTGGCTGTTATTGGGGCAGTTGTAGTGCCCCTGGATGTAAAGCGGATCCGGGGTGGCGACGGACCAGCCCAAACCTCCGTTGGCCGGCAAGGTGCGCGCATTGGTCAGCCTGACTGCGGTCAGTTGGGAGGCGGTCGTCGTGCGATTGTCCGCCACATAGAGAATGGTGGGGTAGGCTCCAGAGCCGGCCGCGAACTTGGAGAGAATGCTGCTGTTGGTTTGAATCCACTGGCCGTATTGCCCGACGTCAATCTGGGCAGCCTTGATCAGCTTATTTTCCCGCTGGTCTCTAAAGGTGTTCGTGGTGGTGAGAAACGGGAAGTTCGTGGCCAGCGCGGACGGGGTGTTCGTGGATGTGATGTAGATGGGCGTGGGATCGGCACCGGGCACCTCGTAGTTGACGGAGGCCTGAATCTTCATGGTGATCGTATCGTTGGTGACGATCAGCACCGTGTGGGCCTGGTTGTAGAGGCGGGACTGTCCTTCGAAGGACGTCGGGCTCAATCCCGCCGGCGGCACCTCGATGCAATCATGGACGTTGGTTATGCCGATGGACAGCGAGACGGTTGGCACGTTGGTGCGGTAACCGGGGTTGCCACGGTAGGTGCCGCGGTCGTCCCAACCCGGGCCCTGGCCGTTCCATCTGGGCGAGGAGATTGTCCCCGTGGCGGTCACGGTCCCGTTGAAGGTCAGGGAGGCGCTGGTCCCGGTGTAAATGGAGCCATTGGCGTGGGTGCGCCCATTCACAACCATCCTAGCGCACGTGCTGAACTCCAGGAGGCCGTTGCAGAAGATCGCGTAGTGAGTTAGCGGCACCAGGGCTAAGAGCACGTCTTCCTGCGCGGTGCCGGTCACTATGCCGCCGCTTGCGAGGCGGGCATTGGAGACGACACGGTACATCGGCGCGTTTGCGGTGCTCAGGCCGGGATACTGGGAGGGCAACGGTCCCGAGTAGCGGTTGGTGAGCAGGGCTACGTAGGTTTGATTGGCGTTCCCGTTGCCGTCCGAGAACGCGAAATTGCCCCAGTAGGAGTCCTCGCTCGTGTTCGGGATGCTGGACCGGTAACTGTTGACGTTATTAAAGACCGCCCCCAGCCCGTAACTCTGGAAATCGTAACCTATTCGCGCCACCACCTTTTCGACCGCCGCTTCCGCCGCATTGGCGGTGACGCTGTATTCATTGCTGCGGTGGTTCGCCCGGGCGTTGGTGAGGGAGCGGTTCATGGTGGCCGCCAGCACCAGCGAGGCGATGCCCGCCATCGCCATGACCATGACCAGCGCATAACCGGCGCTCGCGCCTTGTTTGGGGGTCTCAGTTTTCATTGGAATTCCTGTGGCTTTCGGTCAGGGGCCATCCGGGATGTGGGGTGTCACCAGCAGCTCCACCCGGTAATAATCGTAGAGGCAGCCAGGGCCGATTCTGGTGATTGGGTATTGGTACTGGCAGAACTCCATCACGACGTTGATCACCCCTTTATGGGTCAGGTCGGTCTGGTTCGTGCCCGCAAAGTCCTGCGCCTGGAAATACATGTTATTGGTGAGGTACTGCGCGATGCACTTGGTGGCGGTGCTGCCGCTGCGGCCGCGAAAGAGGAACGCATTGGTAAAGTAGTAGAGGTAGTAGCTGTTGGTATCGGTCGTCATGCTGAGCTTGAGGGCGTTGCCGCGTTGGTTCTGGCCCAGCGGAATTCCGGTGAAGGAGGCCAAGTCTCCGTTGCCGATCTGCCAGATTTTGGCCGACCGGATGTCGTTGCCCAGCTCGTTGAAACCCAGGCGCGCCAACTCGGAGGCCCCCACCTTGCTATTGACCCATTGGTCCTGGCGCATTCCGAACAACTGGCCGTAGACCAGCCCGGTGATGGCCATGATGAACACCGCCGAAGCCACCAGCGTTTCGGATAGCGTCAGTCCGGCTTGCCGCCGTTTTCTCGTCAAGGCTGTGGTCCGGTGCCGCAGAATCATAGGCTGGTCGTGTCGCGGTTGTCGGGGGCGAAGTAGGTGGCGGTGCGATTGGTGAACAGGCGCACGCCCCCGAGGGTGAGGAAAGGCCAAACGGTATCCACGGTGACCATTTGCACCTGCACCAGCGGCGAGCCGCTGAGGCTGAACTGTTTCAGGGTGACGTAATTGGTCGCGATAACTATGTTGGTGCCCGAGATGGGGATGTCCAGTTGCCGGGTGGTGAAGCCCCTCCACACTTTTGTGCCGGAACTGTTATGGTAGCTCGGGGAGGAGAGGTTTGTCACCAGAGTGATCAGTTCGTTTTTGTTGATCGAGTAGTCCCACACCGCCGAACGGGCCTGCTCGATCTGGTGAATGCTGAGCGCTTGCGCCGCCAGCGAGTATCCCGCCCACTCGGCATGCCGGCCGGACTGGATGTAGGCGGTCAGGATGCCGGCCAACAGCAGGGTAAGGAGGGCAATGGCGATCACCACCTCGACCAAAGTGAAGCCGCCCCTCGCTCCCGCGCCTGGCTTGCGCGCCAAACCCAACGCGGCGCCCCCGGGCTGCCCGCGCAGGGTTAGCCGCTGCGAGTTGGATGCGCCCGGCGGCCGCCTCAGCCGGAGGCTCCGGGTGCCTCGTTCCGTTTGTCCACAAGTTTGGTGCGTAGGATTCATCGCCGGCGACACAGATCTGGTAATAATGTTGTTTCGCAGCAGCATATGCAGTGCCGCATGGGCCCGCTGCGCACGCTTCTTGCTTCGTTGGCCGAGTTGCTTGCCGTTTCATTGGAAACCGGACGGCAGGCCCAGTCCGAAGGGCCCTGTCCCGACGGACCGAGTGTCCAGTTCAAGAGCTGGCCTGACTGATTATTGGACAGTGACACTGGAAGCTGATTCGTAGGATCCCCGGGGCGAGAATAAGGGTAACCCCGGCACGTTAACCGGGCTCACCCCGATTGTCCTGTGCATGCGCGAGAGCTATGCTGGCCGTAGAAGAATGATAGTGATCGGAGTAGTGTATGAAGAAATTTAAGCTTTTCGGCCTTGGCCGCGGCGGGGAAACAACCGCGGCATGTGAACCTGATTCATTCAAAGAGCAAACCCCAGCCAAGCCGGGCAGCAAACGGGTGCTGATCATAGATGACGATCCGGTCTTCTCGAAGGCAACGGCGATGGCGCTGCAGTCAGCCGGCTGCGAGGTCAGGCTGGCACAGGAAGCCTCCGAGGCGATTGCCGCGCTGGCGGAGGAGCCGGCAGACGTGCTCCTGGTGGATATCAACTTCCCGCCGGACGTGACCTTTGGGGGCAGAACATCGTGGGACGGCTTTCAGACGATAGAGTGGCTGCGAGGGCTTCCGGGCACACTCGGCGCGCGCTTTATCATTGTGTCCAGCTCGGACCTGGCATCCGACCGGCAGCGTGCCAGGCAAATAGGAGCAATGGCCTATTTGCAGAAGCCACTGGACCTGAATCAGCTATTGGCGGTGGTGAATGAGGCCTGCGTGCCGGCCGGGCAAGCGCATGTCACGCCCGCCGCGTGAGGGCGCGCGGCGCGGCGATGCTCAAGGTGACAGCCGCAATCGGTAGAACCTTGCGCGGTTGGTCACGGTATCCACAAACTCAGCCTCATCGTCAAACGTCTTCGCCGGGACCGTGAACAGGTTCGACCAGCCCGCCGCCGGCAGACTGCTCGCCCCCTGCACCACGTGAACCCAGTTCGAGGCCGTGTTGAAGCGGATCGCCACCTGGTTCATGCCGACGCGCTCGATCGAGCCGATGCTCGCCGCCGGCCTGGCCGCCGCCGTCACTTGCAGGGTTGGCCGCGCGTTCGCCGCGGGGAAGCTCCGTGAATTGAAGGTGAAGCCCACCGACGCGCTGGCGGCTGTGAGGTACAAATTCAGGTTGGCCCCCGCCAGAATGTTCGATGCCACCGAACCTCGAACGCGCCGACTCCCCGGTTAAAAATCGCATTGTTCGGCGCGCCAACCTCCGTCAGCACCAGGGCCACGCCCGTCACCACCCACCCGTTGCTGCCAAACGACCCGTTGAAAGAGGTCTCCACGCCCGAAAGCGGAAACCGCATGAGGCTGTCAAGCAGTCCATTCTGCACGCCTGACCCGTTCACCGCGGCTGCCCCTGAAACGGACAACGCACCCGCCGCCCCGTGGTTGCTCGCCGGAGCCAGCGACCGCACAAACGCATCCGCCGACGGCTACGGCATCAACGTGCGCCCCTGGACCCGGAACGAGCTATCCATCGTCGGCCCTGCCGGCGATCCCGCCGGCATCCGCGGCATGACCAACGGCGCCGCCGCGCTCCGTAAGCAAAGAAGTTCCCCAACGCCAACCACGCCGGCGCGCGCGCCCTGGCTGACTTTCTCCTCTCGCCCAAAGTCCAGAACTTCCTCGCCGACTTCGGCCAGAAAGCCACCGGCCGCGGTCCCCTATTCCATCCCGTAGAGACTGCCACCGAGCCGGAGTAGCCGCCGGGCTGCGGCCAGGTCACCGTTTCAGCAACTTTTGGAAATCGCGAAAGCCTTCCCGGATCGCCGCATGGCTGCGCGCTTCCATCTCGTGGTAAAGCCGCACCACCCGCCGCCCCGTTTTCGTCAGCACCGCTCCGCCGCCGGCCTTCCCGCCGCGCTTGCTTGCCACCACTGGCGACCGAAACCGCCGATTCAAAACTCGCACATGTGTCCAGGCCGTCATGTAAGCCATCCCCATCCGGGCGGCCGCCGATCGCAAGCTCCCCAGCTCGCCAACCAACTCCAGCAACCGAACCCGGCCCGGCCCCAAGGCCGCGTCCCGCCCGCACATCACGCGCAGCCGCGGCAATATCGAAGCCCGCAAAGTTCCACTCTTTCCAGCTTTCGCCACGGCCGAGTCTTGACTGAAACGCGCCCTTGTTGAAAGTCAGTTCTGACCCGGCAAACGGGCGCGGCCTGTTCGGAGAGAGTTTCGGCGTGGGAACCCGGCGCCAAATAGAGTTCGCTACTGGCAGATCGTGGCTGGCGGAACAGGGCGTTGAGCAAGGGCTATCGCCTGCGGTTGGTAGTCCCTCGGTCGGGTAGACCAATTTCGCTGAAAGCGCCAGCGTTTGGCCGCCTCGGCGAGGCGGTCCTGCCCAGGACGGAGGCCTTGCTGCGGCTGTCCAAAATAGGTACAGCGGCGCGGCTCAAAAGCGCACCCGGTGGCCTGTCCAGCTCAGGCAAAGCGGCACTTCCGTTGTTCCTTCAGGTTGGATTTGGGGGGCAATAGTCCGAGCAGGAAATTCTCAAATGGAGTGGCGTTCACGGGCTCGGGGCCGTCCAGGGAGAGGACCAGCTCCAGGTCGGGGGTGCGCAGTTTGCGGGCAAGCTTCATGGCCCTGGAGACAACTCCAAAGTCATAGGCCTCGTCGCGATCGGACGTCCACTTCTCCGGCGATTGGAAGTACCGGCGGGTCGTCATGTCTCGTAAGAATGTTTTCATAGGACAGGTTTGGTTTTCCGTTACGTATTCGTGTGGGCATAACCTGTGCCAATCGTTGTCATCAGGCATCGTGGCAGTTCGGTAATCCCTGAGTCTGGCAGGACACTTTCGCCGAAAGCGCCTCCGTTTGGCCGCCTCGGCGAGGCGGCCCCACCCAAGCTGTCTCCGCCGATGTCAAGGCTGTATCCACGGTGTGGATACGGTGTGGATACGGTTAGGATACGGTGAGACTCCCATGTGAATGGCTGCGCCATAAGCCTGCAGGGAAGCCGAGGCAGCATAAGGCAATATAACGCAATTAGCCAATAGAATCAGGCTATATTTAATCTATAGTATTCCGATTGACATATATATGATAAGGTGTATAGTGTCGCCCATGCTAATGCAAAATGACTTTGAAACGGACTGGGGTAGGGCGGCGGTTGCCAGCCGTTTGCCCCGACTCTCTGCCGGGCGGCAGGGGGTTATCGCGGACCTCAGTTTTCTGGCTTTATGAATACCTTGTCCATGCCTGTGCTGGAAGCGCCATCAGCGAAGCGACGGGGCTTGATCCGTCGCTCGATCCCCGATTTGCTCGCGCCACTGGATCGAATTGCAGCGTCGTCGCCAAGCATTGTGGCGAACCACGAGGCGCAGTTTGTGGTCGGCGGGCAGAAGTATTCGCTGCCACGTTACCTGTTCATCGGCCCCAAGGGCGGCGACGAGCAAATCCGCCTCGGGCTGTTTGCCGGGATACACGGAGATGAGCCGGAAGGGGTGCATGCGTTGATCCAGTTGCTGGAGCTGCTCGAGCGCAAGCCGGAATTGGCGGTGGGGTATTGCCTGTTTATCTACCCGATCTGCAATCCAACGGGGTTCGAAGATCGGACCCGACATGCGCGCGGCGGGAAAGACCTGAACCGTGAGTTCTGGATTGAATCCGCGGAGCCGGAGGTGAAGCTGCTGCAGTCGGAGCTTCTGGCGCACGCCTTCCAGGGGATTATCTCGCTGCATACGGACGACAGCAGCCACGGCTTCTATGGATTTGCGCACGGGGCCACGCTGACCAAACACCTGATCGAACCGGCTCTGCGGGAGGCGGAGCACTTTCTCCCCCGCAACGAGCACGAGACGATTGATGGTTTTCGCGCGCGCAACGGGATCATCCGCGACAGTTATCCCGGCGTGCTGAGCGCGCCGCCGAACGTGCGGCCGCGCCCGTTCGAGATCATCCTGGAAACGCCGCAGCAGGCGCCGGCCTATCTGAAGGAAGCGGCGTTGGTCGCAGCGATCCGGACAATCCTGACGCGCTACCGCGAGTTCATGGCTTACGCACCCAACCTGTAATATCGGACAACCAAGAAAGGAAGATAGTTATGCCAGTATATCCAGACATCATCAGCACGGTGGGGCGAACCCCGCTGATCAAACTCAATCGTATCACCAATGGCGCGCCGGCGAGGATCGCGTTGAAGGGAGAGTTCTTCAATCCGTTGGGCAGCGTGAAGGACCGAATCGGTTACGCGATGATCTCCGCGGCGGAGCGAGAGGGCATCCTGACTCCCAGCACTACGATTATCGAGCCGACCTCGGGCAACACCGGGATCGCCCTGGCGTTCGTGGCGGCTGCCAAGGGATACAAGCTTATTCTGACCATGCCCGAGAGCATGAGCGTGGAGCGGCGCACCTTGCTGGCGTTGTTGGGGGCGAACCTGGTGTTGACCCCGGCGACGGCGGGCATGAAGGGGGCTATCAGCAAGGCTGAGGAGTTGCACAAGGAAATAGCGGACTCGTGGATTCCGCAGCAATTCAATAACCCGGCCAATCCCGAAATCCACCGCCAAACTACCGCCGAGGAGATCTGGAAGGACACCAACGGCGAGGTGGACATCCTTGTCTCGGCCGTCGGCACCGGTGGCACCCTCACGGGTGTGAGCGAGGTGGTCAAGTCACGCAAGAGGGCATTCCGCGCGATTGCGGTGGAGCCGAAGGACTCGCCGGTTATCACCCAGACACGCAACGGAGAGCCGCTCAAGCCGGGCCCGCACAAGATTCAGGGCACCGGAGCGGGCTTTGTGCCGAAGAACCTCAACCTGCAGGTCGTGGACGACGTGGTCGCCGTTAGCAACGAGGACGCGTTTGTCATGGCCCGGCGGCTGGCGCAGGAGGAGGGGATCCTCGCCGGCATCTCGACGGGCGCGAATGTCTGGGCCGCGTTGGAGGTCGCGAAACGGCCTGAGAACAAGGGCAAGCTGATTGTCACCATCGGCTGCAGCACGGGCGAACGCTACCTGAGCACGGCACTGGCGGATGAGGCGCGCAAACAAGTGCAAACCTAGGCCTACGCCGCTTTCCAATGCGCTTGCATGTCGCCCAAGCCTCCCCCCCTCGCCCCGGTGGACAACCACCTCCGCAGCTTCGCCAAAGCGGTGTCGTGGCGGGTCACCGGAACGCTCGATACAATTTTGGTTTCCTTCATTATCACCGGGCGCATCAAGCTGGCATTGTCTATTGGCTGCCTCGAACTCGCCACCAAAACTCTGCTGTATTATCTGCACGAGCGCGTATGGAACCGCGTGTCTTTCGGCAAGGTGCATGCGCGCCCGGATTACGAGATCTAGTTCCAGGCAACTTGCATGAGTGAATCCACTGCTATTCTCAAGGCGTCGCCGGTCGAGGTGGCAAAGGCAAGCGACCCGACCCTGAGCGGCACGATTGCTCAGACGCTGGCCGACGGGCAGGCCGACCACTTTGGAGAGGACGACTTGGTCTTCCTGAAGTCCCACGGCATCTACCAGCAGGACGACCGGGACCTGCGCAAGACGGGCAAGAAGTTCATCTTCATGGTGCGCTGCCGCATTCCCGGCGGCCGGCTCACCCCCGACCAGTACCTGACTTGCGATCGGCTCGCCGCCCGGTACGCGAACGACACCCTGCGGGTGACTTCGCGCCAGGGATTGCAGTTCCACGGTGTCGTCAAAGGCGGCCTGCGGGCGCTGGTTAAGGAGATTAATGGCGCGTTGCTGGGCACGCTGGCCGCGTGCGGGGACAACAACCGCAATGTCATGGCGCCGCCGACGCCAGCCTGCAGCGCGCTGGGGCTGCAGGTGCAGGAACACGCGCGGCAGGTTGCCGCCGCGCTATTGCCCAAAACCAGTGCCTACCATTCCATCTGGATTGATGGTCAGGCGCTGGACCTGGAGGAGCCGGCTCACAAGAACTTTGTTGACCCCCTTTACGGCAAAGCCTACCTGCCGCGTAAGTTCAAGGTTGCCTTTGTGGTCCCGCCCCGGAATGACATCGACATCTTCACCAACTGCTGTGGCTTCATCGCCATCGGTAACGACGGCGGCGACCTCGCCGGCTACAATCTCACCGCGGGTGGCGGCATGGGCCGGAGCCATGGCAACGAGCAAACCTTCCCGCGGCTGGCCGATGTGATCGGCTTTTTGCCGCCGGACAAGGTGGTGGATGTGGCCGGGGCGGTGCTGACCATCCACCGCGACTTTGGCGACCGTGCCAACCGCAAACACGCGCGGCTCAAGTACGTGCTCGAGGATCGGGGCGTGGGGTGGTTCCGCGAGGAACTGGAGCGCCGGGTAAAATTCCGGTTGGCTGAACCGAGGCTCTTCAAGTTTGAGAAGCAGGGCGATGCGTTCGGCTGGAACCGGCAGGCGGACGGGCGGCTGTTCCTCGGCTTGTTCGTGGAGACTGGTCGCATCAGGGACCACGACGGCCGGCGGTTGAAAACGGCTTTGCGGGAGGTGGTCACCAGGTATCAGCCCGAGATTCATCTCACCCCCGCCAACAACGTGGTGCTGGTGAATTTGGCCGAGACGCTGCGGACTGAGATTGACAGTCTCTTCGCGGCTCATGGGGTGCAGACCGCACCTCAGCATCAAGGCAGCATTCTGCGGCGCGCCTCGATGGCTTGCGTGGCGCTCCCGACTTGCGGCCTGGCGCTGGCGGAGGCCGAGCGCTACCTCCCGGGTTTGATTACCCGCCTGGAGAGATCGCTGGCGGAAACGGGGCTGAGCGGGCAGGAGATCACAATTCGCATGACCGGCTGCCCGAACGGCTGCGCGCGGCCTTACGTGGCCGAGGTGGGATTCGTCGGCAAGGCGCCCGGCCGCTACCAGATTTGGCTCGGCGGCAATGAGGCCTGCACCCGCGTCAACCGGCTTTATCGCGATATGGTGAAAGACCCGGATATCGTCAGCGAACTGCGCCCGCTCTTTGTTCGCTACGCGCAGGAACGGCTGCCGGAGGAACGTTTCGGCGACTGGGTCGCCCGCGTGCTCTGGCACGAACAGCCGACTCCAACCCTTTGAGACCCATGAACCCTGAGCAACTTGCTCATTGGAACACTGAACTCCGTCACCAATCTCCGTGCGAGATCACCCGCTGGGCCATCGCACAGGCGGGCGGGCGCGCGATTGTCTCAACCAACTTCCGCCCCTACGAAGCCGTGATTTTACACCTCTGCGTGCAGGAGCAGCCCGACATCCCGGTGCTCTGGGTGGACCACGGCTACAATCGCCCCGCGACCTACAGACACGCCGAACGGCTGCGCGCCCTGCTGGGGCTGAACCTCAGCGCTTTCCTGCCCCGCATCAGCGCCGCCCACCGGGATGCAGTGTGGGGACCACTCCCCGCCCTGGATGACGAATCAGGCCTGAAGGAATTCAGCACACGGATGAAAATCGAGCCCTTCCAACGCGGCATGAGAGAACTGGCCCCCACCCACTGGCTCACCGCGCTGCGCCGCGTGCAAAACACGAATCGCGCCGGCCTGGACATCGTGTCGCTCGACCCGAACTTCGGCACGCTTAAGGTCAGCCCGCTGTTCTACTGTAGCGACGCGGACTTGGAGTTGTATCTCGCAGAACACAACCTCCCCAATGAGTGGGATTACTTCGATCCTGCCAAGGCCGACGAGAAGCGCGAGTGCGGGCTGCACGCGGCATGGGGCGGCAAGTTGGTGGGCACGGCGCGGCGCTGAGGCAAAGGCCGCCGCCGGAATCCAGAATCTGAAATCAACGAATGCATAGTTACCACTTGGACCACCTCCAGTATTTGGAAACCGAGGCTATCCATGTGATGCGCGAGGTGGCCGCAGAATTTGAGCGGCCTGCCCTGCTGTTCTCCGGGGGCAAAGACTCCATCTGCCTGTTGCGCCTGGCGGAGAAGGCCTTCCGCCCTTCCGATATCCCGATGCCGCTGCTCAACATTGACACCGGGCATCACTTCCCGGAGTTGAACGAGTTCCGCGACCGCCGGGCCGCTGAGTTGGGCTGCAAACTCATCGTGCGAACCGTCGAGAGCGCCATCGCCAACGGCACCGCCGTGCCTGCCCCCGGCGAGGTCAGCCGCAACCGCCTGCAAATCCCCACGCTGCTGGCCGCCATCGAGGAGTTCCGCTTCGATTGCTGCATCGGTGGCGCCCGCCGGGACGAGGAGAAGGCCCGCGCCAAGGAACGCTTTTTTAGCTTCCGCGACAGCTTTGGCCAGTGGGATCCAAAGAACCAGCGCCCGGAAATCTGGAACCTCTATAACGCGCGCCTCAACCACGGCGAGAACATGCGCATCTTTCCCCTCAGCAACTGGACCGAGATGGATGTGTGGGAGTACATCGGCAAGGAGGCCCTCCAAGTGCCCGGCATTTACTTCAGCCATCCCCGCAAGTGCGTTCGCCGTCAGGGGCAATGGCTGCCGGCAAACGATCTCGTACCCCCAAAACCGAACGAGCAAGTCAAAGACCTCGTCGTGCGCGTCCGCACGATCGGCGATATCATAAGCACCGGCTGCATCGAGTCGCCCGCACACACGGTTAGCGACATCATCGCTGAGATCGCCGCCGCGCGCGTCACCGAACGCGGCTCCCGCGCCGACGACAGAACTTCCGAAGCCGCCATGGAAGATCGCAAACGCGCCGGGTATTTCTAGGTCGCTCACCCTTTGAACACGCTTCCCATGCCCGTCTCCGCTCATCATCCAATTGACATCCTCCGCCTCAACACCTGCGGCTCGGTGGATGACGGAAAATCCACGCTGATCGGCCGGCTGCTCTATGACTCTCGGTCGCTGATGGAAGACCAAATCGAGGCGCTGCAACGCTCCGCCGACCTCACCGGGGCGGGCCGGATAGACCTTTCCACTGTCACCGACGGCCTTCGGGCGGAACGCGAGCAGGGCATCACCATTGACGTCGCCTACCGCTACTTCGCCACCCCACGCCGGAGGTTCATCATTGCCGACACCCCTGGCCATGTTCAATACACCCGCAACATGGTCACGGGCGCTTCCAGCGCCAACTTGTCCGTTGTTCTGGTGGACGCGCGCCAGGGCGTCACCGAGCAGAGCCGCCGTCACACTTGCATCGCTTCTCTGCTGCGCATCCCTCACCTTGTCATCGCCGTCAACAAGATGGACCTGGTGGACTGGAGCGAAGATCGCTTTATCGAAATCCGGGACCAGTTCGAGGCGTTCCTGCCACGACTGGATGTGAAGGACGTGCAGTTCATCCCGTTGAGCGCGCTCACCGGCGACAATGTTGTCGAGACCTCCCGAAACACGCCTTGGTACCCCGGCCCGACGCTCCTGGGCCAATTAGAAACCGTCCACATCGGCAGCGACTGGAACCTCAACGGTTTCCGACTCCCTGTCCAATGGGTCAACCGTCCCAACCGCCCGACTGACCCCGAACTGCACGACTTCCGCGGCTTCAGCGGGCAGATCGCCGGCGGCATTGTGCGCGTGGGGCAGAAAGTCATGGCGCTGCCTAGCGGCCTGGTCAGCACTGTCAGGCAAATCTGGACCTACGATGGCCCGCTCCTTGAAGCCTTTTGCCCGCAATCCGTCACCCTGGTGCTCGCCGATGACATTGATGTCAGCCGCGGCGACTTGATCGTCGGCCCGGACAACCTCCCCGGCGCCAGCGCGGACCTTCGCGCCAAAATCTGCTGGATGCACTCGCGCCCGCTCCAGCGCGGCCGAAAGTACCTCCTGCGCCACACCACCCGAACGGTTCCGGCGGTGATTGCGGATATCGAAGACCGCATTGACATGACCACCCTTGAACCCGAGCCCGCCCCCCACGAACTCACTCTCAACGACATCGGGGAAGTCCGCCTCAGGACCCCCGCACCGCTTGTCTTTGATGGCTACGGTACTAACCGTCTTACCGGCTCGTTTATCCTGATCGAGCCGGGCAACAATGCGACCGCCGCGGCTGGCATGCTCTTCCCGTCCAAGGAAGTCGTGAAGCCGGAGTACAGCGATTTCGCGATCTAACCCACAGCGCTGATGAGTAATAGCGGCATCGTTCATCTGGTAGGGGCTGGCCCTGGCGACACCGGGCTGTTCACCCTGCGCGGCAAGGAAGTTCTGGGGCGTGCCGAAGTGGTGATCTACGACGGCCTGGTTAACCGCGAACTCCTGCGCCTCGCTCCGCCCACCGCGGAGATCATTTACGGCGGCAAGCACGATCGCACCCGTTGCGTGTCCCAAGCCGAGCTGAACGCCTTGCTGTTGTCCAGGGCCCTTGAGGGCAAACGCGTCGTGCGCCTCAAAGGCGGCGATCCCTTCATGTTCGGACGTGGCGGCGAGGAAGCGGAAGTGCTGGCCGCGGCAGGCCTTCCGTTCGAAGTGGTCCCTGGCGTCTCCTCCCTCTACTCCGTGCCGGGCTATGCAGGCGTTCCGCTCACGCACCGAGACCGTAGCTCCAGTGTCACCGTCATCACCGGGCACGACGATCCGCGCTCCCCGGCCAACCATGTGGACTGGCCCAGCCTGGCCAAAGCCCGCGGCACCTTGGTGGTGCTGATGGGCTTGAAGAACTTCCCGGTGATCGCCACCACGCTCATCGCGCACGGACGTTCGCCTGATACCTCGGCCGCCGTCATCAGCCGCGGCACCACGACTCGCCAACAGACTGTCGTCGGCACGCTCGCTACCGTGGCCGGACTGGCCGACGAGGCGGGCATCTGCCCACCGGCCGTGATCGTAATTGGCGAGGTGGCCGCTTTGCATGAGCGGCTGAATTGGTTCGAGCAGCGCCCGCTCTTTGGGCGCCGTGTGGCCGTCACCCAGCGCTCTGATCTCGCCCAACCGCTCGTGGCGGCTCTGCGCGAGCACGGCGCGGAGGTGCTGGAAGTTCCCGCCACCCGCTGGATGCCGCATCCCGACCGAGCGAAGCTGGACTGGGCGTTGGCAAACCTTGAGTCCTATGATTGGATCCTGTTCGCCAATCAGGTGGGCGTGGACTTCTTCTTCGAGCGCTTCCTCCAGGTTCACCGTGACCTGCGTCAACTCGGCCCCGCTCTCCTTGGCGCGTATGGCCCCAGAACTGGCCGGAAACTGCGCGAATGGCACCTCCAGCCCGCTGCAATCGCCGCCGACCACAAGACTCCGCTAATCCTCGAAGCCATCACCCGATGCGGCAGCGTGCACGGAAAACGCGTCCTCGTACTGCGCGGCGATGTCGCCAGCGAAAGAGTCCCGGAAGCGCTTGAGGCTCTGGGTGCCGTGGTAGATGTCGTGCCCTGCTACGCAGTCCAGCCGGAGACCGACGACCTCACGGGCGGGGCTGCATCGCTGGCCGAAAGAGGCGCGGACTGGATCATCTTCGCCAGCGGGCTGGCTATTGAACACCTCCACGAGCGCTTGGACCTGCCTGGCTTAGTGGCGCGCTTCCCGGCCATGCGCCTCGCCATCGCCAGCCAAACCGTCCAATGGGCGCTGGACAAACTGGGCCTCGCCCCTTCGGCCATTGCCCAGCCCGACAACGTCGAGGACCTTGTGAACGCAATTATCCGAGCTGGCCTCGAATCGCCCGCAACCCAACCCCGTTCCAATGGGATCCTCTCCGTATCCACACCAGATCCACACCGTATCCACACCGTGGATACAGCCTTGACATCCCCGGTGGAAATCGGCGTAACATGTTGTAATTGTAAGACTTATGCGAGTTCAGCCCCAAAATCGGCCCATTCCCTGCTCCCATCGCTATAACTTGTTGTAAACATTCAACTTACGCCAGTCTTGGAGGTTGTTTGGTCTTTTCCGTGGGTGCCCGGAAACGCTTTCTCCGGGTGATTAAGGGCTGCTTATTTGACTCTTTAACCATGACGGCCTATGGTAAGTTTAGGCTGCCGAACAGGTGCCTGTAGTGAGAGACGATATGATGACTGGGCCGTTGCGAGTCTTGATGGTTGAGGATTCCGCGGACGACACGTTGCTGATCGCCGCCGAACTCCAGCGCGGCGGGCTTGACCCCGTGTTTGAACGCGTGGAGACAGAGGCCGCTCTGCGGACGGCGCTGGAGGCGCACAGTTGGGACCTGATCATTTGCGACTACGCCATGCCTCGGTTTGGAGGCCCGGAGGCCCTGGCAATCTACCGTGAAAAAGCGCCGGACGTTCCATTCATCAGCGTCTCCGGCACCGTCGGCGAGGAAACTGTGGCCGAGATGATGAAGGCCGGGGCGCATGACTACGTCATGAAGAGCAAGCTGGGCCGGTTGGTGCCGGCGGTAAAGCGCGAGCTCCGCGCGGCCCAGGAACGCCGCGAGCGCCGCCAAGCCGAGGCCATCGCCTCCTATCTCGCCGCCATTGTCCAGTCTTGCGACGACGCCATCATCGGCAAGACGCTGGACGGCACCATCGTGAGCTGGAATCAAGGCGCGGAACGCCTCTACGGCTATACCGCGGCGGAAATGCTCGGTCGCCCGATTTCTGCCCTGATTCCCAGCTACCGGCCGGCGGAGCTTCCAGAAATACTGGACTCGGTCAGGCGAGGCGCGGGCGTGGATGGCTTGGAAACCGTGCGCCTCCGCAAAGACGGATCGCCGGTGGAAGTCTCGCTCACCGTATCGCCGATAAGGGACTCCAGCGGCCGGATTGTGGGCGCTTCGACGGTGTCGCGGGACATTACGCGCCGGAAGCAGGCGGAGAACGAGCAACTCGCCCTCATCAAAGACCTGACCGCGGCATTGGCACACGCGCATCCCTGACCAGCGCGGAGCAGCCTGACTGAAGAGGGACAGTGGTGGTGGAGCCGAGGGGATTCGAACCCCTGACCTGCTGATTGCGAACCAGCCGCTCTACCAACTGAGCTACGACCCCATGCCACTCATGTCAGGACAGGGATAGTTCTGCCACAAGAGAATGCCCTGCGCAACAAAGATCGCAGCAAAGGCGGGACGACTACTACAAAGCTTTGGTGTCGGAAGGAAATCCGCTTCGGCGAATCCGCTCGCCGATGGCACGCAGCACACGGGCGTGCTGCGGAGGAATGGAACCGTCGGGCAGCGGACCCGTGTTGAGCAGAAGGTTGGCCCTGGCGGCGCGGGCGGCGGCGAGCTTCGCCCACGCCTCGTCGGTCGTCACATGCCGCTTCTGCTCGTGGTAGCCCCAGCTTCCTTCCTGCAAGGTCGAGCAAATCTCCATCGGCTTGTCGCCGCCGAAGGCGACGGCCTTGTGCTCGGGCGCAAAGAAGTCTTCGGAGCCCAGCAGTCCCTGTTTGTAGGAGACGAGCACCTGCGGCTGCAGGCGATGGATGAGGTCGTAGAGTTCCTGGCAGCGAAACTCGGGCGCATTGCCGGGCTGGCGCGGCGGCTGCGGGCAGGGCGTCTTCGTCTTGTCCGAGAGCGGCGTGCCGATGCCGTCCAGCCAGATGGCGGCGATCGGCCCGTAGTTCGTGAGCAGCTCGGTGATTTGCGCCGTCATGAAGTCCACATACTTCCGCAAGTCGTGCTCCGCTCCGGTCGCGTACGACGGCTCGGGCGGCGCATAGCCAGGCCGGGCACTGCCGCCCCAGCGGTCGTTGTTGGGCGCATGCGGATGCCGCCAGTCCCGGCCATGCGAGTAGTAAAGACACAGGCCGAGACCTTTCTTTTGGCACGCCTCCGCCAGCTCGCCAATCAAGTCGCGCCGGGCGGGGCTGTTGACACTGTTGAAATCCGTTTGCTTCGTGGCAAACAGGCAGAAACTGTCGTGGTGCCGCGTGGTGATGTTGACGTATCGCATCCGGGCCGCCAGCGCCAGGTCGGTGATGGCGCCCGCGTCAAACTTCTCCGCCGTGAACCGGTCCTTGAGCCGGGCGTATTGGGCCACGGGAATCTTCTCGCGGAATTGCAGCCACTCGTGCCGGCTCTCGAGCGAGTAGAGCCCATAATGGAGAAACAACCCGAACCTGGCGTCGCGAAACCACTGGCGGGCCGCGCCCCGCGGATCGCCGCGGTAAAGCCGCTTGTAGCCCTTGAGGTAACTCGGCAAGGGCAGCGCCGGCCCAACCTGCGCCGAGAACAATCCGGCCGGCAGGTGGATCGCCGAGGCTGCGGCGGCGGCCGTGGCGGAGGAGATCAGGAAGGTGCGTCGGGTGCAGGTTTTCAAGGTGAAGTTGGAAGGTGGTTCATTTTGGGGAAGCCAGGGCCTTGATGCGCTCGACCTCCTGGTCCAGCCCCGGCAGCCAGACCTGGCCGGACCGCTGCTGAGCCTGCTGGGCTTGCAGCAGCCACCGCTCTGCTTCGCGGTAGTTGCCCATGTTCCAGTGAGCGGCCCCGATGGCGAACAGGGCGTGCGTGACACCCTCGTTGCGGACGACGGCATACTCCCGAGTCCAAAACCCTTGGGCAAGCGATTGCCGGGTCGGAAGGACAGTCACGTGGAGAGCGACTATCTGGCAAATCCCTGCGCTTGCAGCCAGAAGGCGCAGTCGCGTGTCCAGGGATGCCGCTTCTCCGGCTTCCAATCGCGTGTGCCCAGGCCCAGGCCGTGCGGCCCCTTTTGATAGACGTGCAGGTCGAAGGGAACTCCCGCGCGGCGTAGCGCTTCGGCAAATTGCAGGCTGTTCTCCACGGGCACTCCCTTGTCTTCGTAGGTGTGCCAGATGAAACACGGCGGCGTCTGACTGGTCACCTGGAGTTCGTTGGACAACTCGCGGATCAACTCCGGCGATGGGTCCTTGCCCAAGAGGTTATTCGCCGATCCCCGGTGGCCGAACTCGCCCAGGGAAATAACGGCATAGCACAGAATGCCCAAATCGGGCCGTGAGCTGTGTCGTTCCACGGGGTCGGGAGCGTCGGGTTTGCCCGCGTCGAAATGCGTCAGCAGCGTGGAGGCAAGATGGCCGCCGGCGGACGAGCCCATGATGCCGATGCGCTTGGGGTCCAACCGCCATTCTTCGGCCCGGGCGCGCACGGTGCGCACCGCGCGCGCGGCATCTTGCAGCATCGCCGGATGCCGATAGCCGTCTGTGCCCAGCCGGTATTTCAGGACAAAACCCGCGATGCCGGCTTCATTGAGGAAGCGGGCGTAATCACCGCCTTCATGCGGAGCCAGGTGGCCGTAACCGCCGCCGGGGCAGATCACCACGGCGGCGCCGGTCGCTTTGGCGGCGTCGGGCAGGTGCGGAGTGAGCGTGGGAATATCCTTCTCGGCTTTGCCGAGCGCGCCGGGGGCTCCATCCGGCCAGAGCGGAAACGAATTGGTCGGTTGCGCTTGAGCTGAGGCGAACCATCCTAAAAACGCGGCCATAAGCAGGCGGAACTTCATCCTCCCCAGAATAGCCAAACCGGGAGGAACCTGGCGATGCAAATTATCGCTTGGCAGCAACGCCCGGGAAGGCACAATGCCCGCGTGACAGGCCCGATCCGCCTCCCGTTAACTGCCCAATGAACGCCTTGAATCGCCGTGATTGGCTTAAACTTGCCGGCGCCGCGGCCGTCGGTCTGCCCTTGACTAGCCACGCCGCGCCGGACCTGCGCGCCAAAGCCAGAAAGAACCTCAAACTCGGCGTCTTCATGGGCGTCTATGCCAGCCTGCCGCTGGAGGAGGCGGCGCGCCGCATCGCGGACGACGGGTTCCACGGCGTTGTCTTCGAGTCCGGCTTCGCCGATGTGCGCTTCGATCCCTGGGCGCCAGATTGGGACAAGGCGCGCCTCATTACGCGCACCCTCGCCAGGCACCACATACAAGTGGTTGGGCTCTACGGTTACTACAACGTCGTTGACCCGAACCCGGACCGGCGCAAGCGCGGGGAGGAGCGGATGCAGGTGCTCATTGATAACTGGAAACAGTTGGGCTCCCCGGTGATCACCACGGAGACGGGCACGTTCAACGAGAAGAGCGAGTGGGCGGAATCGCCGGAGAATGCGACCGAGCAAGGTTACCAGGCTTGCCGCGCGGCGCTGGAGAAGCTGGTCCGCGCGGCGAAAAGAACCGGCGCGGTCCTCACGATCGAAACTTACTGGCGAAACGTGATTGACTCGATTGCGCGCGCGGAGCGCATTCTGCGCGATGTGCCGGAACTGAAGCTGACCATGGACCCGTGCAACTACTTCCGCAAGGAGGAGCTGCCCCGCATGGACCCCATGCTCGAGGAGATGTTCCGCGTGCTGGGCAGGAAGATCGTGCTGGCCCATGCCAAGGACGTAAAAGCCTCGGCCAGCGGCACGGACCTGCCGGCAGCCGGCACGGGCGTGCTGAACTACCCGCTCTACCTGCGGTTGCTGGCTGGCCTGAACCGGGAGCTATTCCTGGTCCTCGAGCATCTCACCCTGCCCGACGTGCCGCGCGCCCGCGATTACGTGCTGAGCCAGTTCGCGCTGATCTAGCCCCTCAACAAGCGTGATTTTTTCACGCGCTGTGAATAAAAAGCTCGAAATGCCCTTAAATACTGGTTGAAACGCATGTTGTATCAAGACAGCAACAACCAACAAAAGGCCATTTCGAGTGAATAGAACTTACCGCAAAATACTCCGCAACCGCCAGCAGAGAATCGAGCGCCGGCTCCAGCCCAAAACCTGGGAAAACCAACCTCGCCCCATGCTCAAAGCCAGTAAGATTCATTATGAAATGGCCGAGCGCACCGGGGCGATGAATTGTGGCGGTATCGGCGCCATGCACTTGATGGTGCAGCGACTGGGGTTAGTGGCAAAGCCGTTTAGGGATTCGCATAGATACCGGAGGATGTATAAGAGTGCAAGTGGCGTATTATCAGAGGTTTATCCTTGTACTTTTTTGTGCAGTACCCCATTACGCTGGGGATGCGAAACCATACAATCGTTCCGGCGGCTACCTTCCGGGCTCTGTTCACAGAGTTGATCCCATGACCGTGATCTTGTCCTCGGGCATGGCTGCGCTATGCGGTGGACGCCTCCACGATTTTGATTTCGGCGTCGGTGAGGCCGTAGCCCATGCTCGGTTCGGAGCCACCTGGGCCTTCGTTCTCTGGCTCGGGGTCATCACATAGAGGTTGGCTCAAGGACGGCTGGCTCTTTGTGCAGCCAACGCCGCTAACCCACTCGCCAGTGGACGGGTCGAAGATTATGAAGCGGGAGAGGTCAAAGCCTGGGGGGCAGATGCACAGCGGCACGGTGCTGCCGGTGCCGTCGGCCCGTCAGCCCTGCTTCTGAATCGGGGCACGCGGACATTCCAGACTGCCGGTGTACAGGCAGGGGCCTACTCCTTCGTTGGGTTGC